>NZ_JAMAWN010000030.1:0-37656 GCF_023713305.1 Psychrobacillus sp. MER TA 171
CCTTTTTGGCCATCGGTTAAGTGCTCAGGTTGCTCTTCAGCAGAGCCTTATCCCCTTAACGGATAAAGTAAGTATGTGTTTAGAATAAAGATAGTAATACATTTACACAAAATATTTTACATTCCCCCGCTTCCTCACGAGTGGCTCCGTTCCATGTACTTTGCGCAAAAGCAACAGCTGCACTCATTCCTAATGACTCATTTAGAAGCTGAACTCGCCCTGACTCCTCTAAGATTAGTCCGTCTACAAGACCAGCCTGGGCTATATAGCGAACTTGTTTATATGTAAAAGCACCTTGCTTCACTGTTTCTCTTGCAAGCTCTTCATTTTGTAAACGGTCTGTTAGTTTTGAAACCACATCATTATACTGGTCAAATGCGACTTCTAGTTTGATAGGACCTAATTGGTTCATGTACAATAGCTGATTGTCTAACAAACTTGCCTCTACTGTTTCTTCTACGGAAGAGCAATAAATATTTTGTAAAAAGTGCTCATTCTTTATGTATTCCATGTTTTTCACGTTCATCTTGCCTCCACTGGTTTCTTCTAATAAATAAGGAAACCATATAACTCATAAGTTGTATAGTAAAAAAGATATAACAACATTAATTTGTCACACGTTTGGTGAAATCCTTAATATGGGGATAACTTTCAGAAGCATTTTATAATAGGGATAACTATGTGTATAAGTGCATAACTTTTTAGAAATTATCTACATTCTCTCAAAAAAGATGTTATAAATTTTTGAATATGTGTGTAACTTTGTGGAGAAAGTCTAATTTCTACTATAATGAGCTGCTACATTTTATCTTTTGGGGAGAAGCTGTTTATAAGTTTGTTTTTTTTTTTAAGATAGAACACCTTTTAGATAAGACAAAAGCTTTCCATTTTAAAGTTTTCTTTAGTATCTTTAATTTACTAGTTATCTTTTTTAAACTGTAAACTTGGAGAGGTGACGATAATTGCAAAACTATAGAATAGACCAAAGCAAAGGCTTAGAGTTTGGCCTTTATACACTAGGGGACCATATTCCTAATCCCCATACTGGTGAACGTATTTCTTCCGCTCAGCGACTTAACGAAATAATAGAGCTAGCCAAATTAGCCGAGCAGGCAGGGCTAGATTTTTTTAGCGTAGGGGAAAGTCATCAGGAGTACTTTACTACACAAGCTCATTCCGTTGTTTTGGCTGCAATAGCACAAGCCACGGACACACTTAAAATTGCGAGCTCTTCTACGATTATAAGTACCTCTGACCCAGTACGGGTTTATGAGGATTTTGCTACAATTGATTTAATCTCCAAAGGTCGCACAGAAATCATTGCTGGCAGGGCTTCCCGAGTTGGTCTTTTCGATTTGTTGGGCTATAACGTAAGAGATTATGAAGAGCTCTTTGAAGAAAAATTTGAGCTGCTCCTTCAAATTAATAAAGAAGAGATCATAAACTGGAGCGGTGAATTTCGTGCTCCATTAAGGGAGGCACAGGTTATCCCTCGCCCGCAAAACGGTTCTTTACCAATTTGGCGAGCTGTTGGTGGACGTCCAGAAAGCGCAATCAAAGCAGGACATGCAGGCGTTCCAATGTTTATAGCAACATTAGGAGGTCCTGCTACTAGCTTTAAAGTTTCCATAGATGCTTATCGAAATGCAGCTAAAGAAAGTGGTTTTAATCCTGAAGCGCTTCCTGTTGCAACTGCAGGATTTTTCTACGCTGCAGAAACAACCCAACTAGCCCAACAAGAAATTTATCCTTATCTCAACCACGGTCTCCACCTAATCAACGGGCATGGTTATCCTAAGCATCAATTTATGCAAGGCGCCGATCCCCATGATGTGATGAATATCGGAAGTCCTCAACAAATTATTGAAAAGATCCTCTATCAGCATGAGGTTTTTGGTCATCAACGATACATTGCACAAATGGACTTTGGTGGGGTGCCTTTTGAGAGTTTAGTAAAAAATCTTGAACTAATAGGCAATGAAATTCTTCCGGCTATTAAGAAATACACAAGGAAATAACATACATTAAAAAGGAGATCCCAAACTTGGAGATCTCCTTTTTTTATCTATTTTAGCTTTGGCATTCTAACCTCTAGCTGGTTATTTTTATAGTTTACAATCATGTCTTCCTTAGAAACCAAGCTCGGGAGTGACACAGAACGGTGAAATCGACTTACGTAATGTGAATTTCTATTGTTTGCCTCTCCGGAGTGGTTAATCATGCCATTTATCATTAGCATGTTGTTTACCACTTCAATTTCGAGATCACTATTTTTATCCAAGCCAGGAATATTACATAATGCAACAATTTCATTATCCGTTTCCTTCATATCCATATGCAAGCTTCCGAGTTGCATCTCCTTAAAAAGGGGAAGCTCTCCAAAAAAGCGTTCTATTTCTTTAAATATATTATTGGTTAGCTGATTAAATGGATCAGACGGCAGTAATGACATAGACTTGCCTCCTCATTTTATTTGAAGGCGGTACAAATGGTTTGTACATCACCTTGCATCTCCTAACCTTTATATATGCAATTTAGCTGCACCCATCTAGGCGACCTATTTATTCATAAAAAAAAGAAAGAGAGGTAAGAACCCTCTTCCTAGTTGTACCTTTAAAAGAATATTAACAACAGAGTACCAACGGCGAAGCAATAATAAGT
Source organism: Psychrobacillus sp. MER TA 171 (assembly GCF_023713305.1). Classification (NCBI taxonomy): domain Bacteria; kingdom Bacillati; phylum Bacillota; class Bacilli; order Caryophanales; family Bacillaceae; genus Psychrobacillus; species Psychrobacillus sp. MER TA 171. The sequence continues at coordinate 2,662 of NZ_JAMAWN010000030.1, forward strand.
AAAATAATGCAGCTTCCCATTCTTCATGATTCCCATAAACCATCTCATTGCAAAATAGGACATGATAAAGGTACTTACAAAGGCTGCCAAATAAGGAATGGCTAATTCAGCCTTGTTTGGTTCATCGATAAAATCAGACAAACCAAGTACAACTCCTCCCAAACTTATCGGGATATAAAGCATAAAGGAGAACCTTAGCGCCGTCTCCTGTTTCATCCCTACTGCTATCGAGGAAATAATGGTAGCTCCTGATCTACTGATACCAGGTGTTAAAGCAACTGCTTGTCCTAAACCAACAATCCAAGCATCCTTGGCTGTCAGGTCTTTTTCTCCTTTTGTCCCCTTCATATTTCGGATCGTCCATAAGGCTAACCCGGTGATGAAAAGCATTATTGCAATTACCGTCAGACTGATGCTTTCAGCTATCCAGTCACTCAACAGAACCCCTAATATGCCCGCTGGAATCGTCCCAATAATTATAAAAAGCACAAATCGAAAATCACTTTTGTAACGCGTGTCTTTCTTCTGCACATAGGAAATAGAATTTGTTGCTAGTCTAATAATATCCTGTCTATAAATGAGCAAGATAGCCAGCAAAGAGGCTGTGTTTGTTAGTATCGCAAAGGTGAAGCCTTGTTCTCCTACTCCTAGTAGCTCACTAGCAATCATAACATGCCCACTCGATGAAACCGGAATTGGCTCTGTAAAGCCTTGAACAAGTCCAATAATAATCATTTTTAAAGTAAATATGAAGTCTTCCATTTTTCCCCCTATAGAACATTTATAATGTAAACAGACGTTTTATCCTAAAGAATGTTTCCATTGTTAAGCATTATATGCACGATATTATTAGAACAGTAATAGAGATTCTATATCTATAAGTTAATACCTAAAGAGTTAAAGCCAAGATAAATATGAAATTTTGAAACTGCCTTCTCTCTTTGCTAATTACTTCAACATCTATTTAGTAGCGGTGAGATTTTTAGACGTATTGTACGCTTCTAATCGAATAACACATTAAAAAGCAAAAATACCTCGAGAGTTTCATCCCTGGAGGTATTTTTCGATGCTCTTACTTTGATGCTCTTACTTAATAGAAAATAGTTAATGATAGTTAGTAAGCACTCCAACCACCATCAGCTGTTACTACAATACCATTGATAAGTGAAGATTCTTCAGAGGCTAGGAATAGGGCAATATTTGAGATGTCTGATACTTGACCTGCTCTTGTCATCATTCCAACACCTCGTGTGGCTTGCTTCATACCGAATGGATCAACATTATCCATAGCTGCTGCGAATCCTGTTTCTACGTGCCCAGGTGCAATGGCATTGGAACGAATACCAAGTGGTCCATAATGCGAAGCAACATTTTTAGTCATACCAACAACAGCATGCTTAGCTGCAGTATAAGTAAGTCCACCACGACCACCCATTACACCTGATAATGATGCCATGTTGATAATTGTGCCACTTCCGTTCTTTTCAAAATGAGGGAGCACTTGACGTATACAGCGCATAACACCTGTTACATTAATATTCATAACACGGTTCCATATATCATCCTCGACATTAGCGGCTGCTTGCATATTATCACCTACACCTGCATTGTTCACTAAAATATCAATGCGACCAAAATGCTCAATTGTGGAGGAAACCATTTTTTTCACATCATTCTCGTTTGCAACATTCACTTTAACACCAAAAACAGAAAATCCTGATTCTGTTAATTCTTTTACGGTAGATTGCAGAGCTTCCTCGTTAAAGTCAGCGATTACTACACTAGCGCCTTCTTTTGCATATGCAATTGCAATTTCCTTACCAATTCCAGCTCCACTTCCGGTGATTATAGCAGTTTTGTTTTCTAAACGGTTCATTTTCAAGCTCCTCTTAAAAGTATTAGATTCATTGTTATCTTAGTACAAAAAGATTCAACTATACAAAAAATAAGTCTATCGCTAGCTACAACATGGAAAAACAACAATATTAAAGAGATAATAACGAATTTTATATTCGTTTGAGTGAATTTCATAATTCCAATCCCTTCGGTATCAAGGGGTTTCGAACAATAAAAAAAGGGCACCTCCCTAATTTGGTATAATTTAAGTGACCAAACCAAAATTACCCAAGAGGTGAATGCCCTATGACTATTGTAAAACAAATTAGCCTTTTTGACATCCAAGAATTATTGGACTTGGAAAGATCTCGTCGGTTTGACGCAATTTTTGCCGCATTCGACGTACAACCGATTTTTCACTTATTCTCAAAAAAGACGATGCGTGGGGCACCACGTGAATTAAATTACGGTGCTATGATTCAGTCGCTCATTATTCGTATTGTGGAGCGTATCCCAACGATAAAGGATTTAGTTAAGCGTTTGGTCAACGACCCTTTATTTCGTTTGGATTGCGGGTTCCTTTTTTCAGACCCAGTTCCCTCGGAAGCTTCCTATTCCCGTATAATTGATGTCATTAGTCAATCGACTGTTCTAGATGACATGCAGGATGCCCTAATTCATCATGCGTTTCTAGAAGGTTTTCTTTGTGATGAGCACTTGGCAATCGATGCGACACATTTCGAATCACGCGATGCTTCGAAACCTTCTGAAAAGAAAGAAACGCCTCTGAAAAAACGTGGGAGAAAAACAAAAGAAGAGCACGCCGTTTGGCTCTCTGAACAAGCGGCGATCGATGCGAATCAAACGACTTACGAGAAAAAGATCGAGCACCAATTAGATACCCCTGGAAACACTTTGGGCAGACGCACCAATTGCCCCACAATGGGGCATCAAGAAAAATAGCGACGGTAAAAATACATTCTGGTATGGCTTTAAAGGACATTTGGCTGTTTCATCAAAAAGCCAATATATCGTGAGTCGGCTTATGACATCCGGCAACTTACATGATAGTAAAGCAGCGATTCCCTTACTAAAAAAGGTTGAACACTTGATACCGAATCATTTTACAATAGCTTTATTCGATGCAGGCTATGATTATGAACCAATATATACGCAGGCGATTAGGCAAAAGATGCATGCAGTTATCCCATATAATATTCGCCGTGAAGGTGAATACATCGGTTTTGATGAACACTTCCGTCCCACTTGTGTACGTGAACATAGCTACTGTTACGATAGTTTTGACGAGCAATATCGCACGCTAAAATTTACGCGCCCAAAAGAATGTGCGGCCTGTCCTTTACGCGAAGATTCTTTATGTCAAAAGGTATTCAAAATCAAGTGTGACTCAGATATTCGAAAATACACGTATCCAGCACGTGGCTCTAAACTGTGGAAAACTCTTTACAAAGAACGAACGGCCGTTGAACGCGTAAACGCCTATTTAAAACAATATTTTCAATTAAAGAATGTCCGTCATCGAACAGGAAGAAAGGCAAAGCTACATTTCAATCTGGTAACGTTTATTTATAATGCCTGCAAATTAGCGGCAGATCGAATCCAGGTCATTTTACAAAATCAAAAGATAGCAGCCTAAATTTTAAAAACGTAAGTTTTAACCCAGGGGGCAGTCTAAGCTTAAGAAAAAGACGATTTATGAAATTGACTCGTTTATGTAATTTTTTTAAGTAAAGCCTACATAAAATAATTTTTTTCTAATAAAGTATTATATATGTTATAATTCGTCACCTAATAGTGTATGATATACAGTATAGAAAAAGAGGTGAGAATAATTGGTTAATTTGTTGGATTCATACATGACTGAACTTAGAAGAGGAACGCTTCCTTTAGCAGTTTTAAGTCAATTACGAAAGCCACAGTACGGTTATTCGTTAGTTCAAGGATTAGAAAGTGCTGGGGTTTCTATTGAACAAAGTACACTATATCCCTTACTACGTCGTTTAGAGAAACAAGATTTATTAACAAGTAGCTGGGATACAACAGAAAGTAGACCAAGAAAGTATTATGTACTAAGTGATTATGGCATAGAGGTTTTTGAACTATTAAAAGGAGAGTGGGAGAAAATGACTTTAGAATTGAGGTCACTTTTAGAGGGAGATGATTTAAATGAATTTGATTGATGCTTATGTGTATGAAGTAACAAGAAGACTTCCAAAAAAATCGCGAGATGATATTGCAATGGAGCTAAAATTTTCGATTGAAGATATGCTCCCAGAGGGCTATACAGAAAAAGAAGTAAAAGAGGCGCTAGCTAAAATGGACGATCCTGCTGTTTTAGCAGCAAGCTATCGTGATAAGCCGATGTATTTAATCGGTCCAAGGGTTTATGACGCTTATATAGAAACACTAAAGATGATTTTCCCTTGGGCAATCCTTATATGTGTCATCCTAAATGTTGTTGCAAGTATTGGGCTTTTCAATGGAGAAGAAGCGGTATTATCGGTAATTATTAATATCTTTACAGACACTATCGTTAATGTCATATACCTTATTTCACAAGTATTTATCTGGGTCACTATAGTATTTGTCATTGTAGAACGAGTTGGTCTATCCAAAAATGATCTACCCTTAACGAAAAGAGGCACTCCTTGGACACCAGAGGATTTAAAGGATGTCCGAATCGTCCCTGCAAAAAAAATGATAACAACCGGAGAAATAGTTTTTAGTATCTTGTGGACTGTAATATGGGCTGTAATTTATTGGAACGCTGATCACCTTGCTGGAATATACCGGTCAGCTGAAGATACGGGCTTACAGCTAGTAATGCCCATTTTTGACCAACAGGTGTTACTATCATATTGGCCTTTAGTAGTAGCATTTATTGTACTTGAGATTGGGTTGGCTCTTTACAAGTGGTATGTTGGTCAATGGACAAAGAATGTTGCAATTGTAAATGGAATCATCCATACGATGAGTATTATTACTTTTATCATCATAACAAGTCATGCTAATTTATATAACGAGGCTACGATTCCTTATATGGCAAACGTTTTAGAAATGAACATCCCCTCCTTGCTATCTGTGATTGAAATAATATGGATTATCATTGTGGTATCTGTAGTCATTTCTACAGTTATGGAGCTAGCAGACAGCTATAAAAAGGCTAAAATTTAATAATATATACTCAACCCTCCAAGCAAATAATGCTTGGAGGGTTAACTATATCCACAACAAATACTTATACTTCCTCCTAAATAAAACTAATCCCCCTCTTAATACCTACCAATAAAATCTCAATATTCAACCTTAAATATGTCTAAAATGTGAACTACATAAATTTCCCTACGAAAAAAACACTTACATCACAAGAAATTATTTTGTTATAGTAACAACTAGACCGGTCAAAACAAAGAAATTATAAAAATACACAAATCGCTTATAGTCGACATATAGTGATTGCTATTTTTTACTTAAGTGTACTCATAGTACAACTTATAAATTATTTCTAAATAATAATGAAGTATATAAATACTTGGATATGTTATTTTTAGAGCTCAAGAAGCCCTAGAATAATATCTGCCATATCGGGACGTCAGTAGATGTTTACTCACGTTTACAAAACAAAGAAGTATTCCCCTTAAGACAAAGTCTAGGGGAATATCTATTTTATAGAGGGAGTTTCAAATATAAATGAATAAACAGTTCAAGACAGGACCGATAATGGCTGCTCTTTTAGTAGCAGGATTTGTCGGACTTTTTAGTGAAACCGCATTGAATATTGCTTTAGGAGACTTAAGTTTAATATTTGATGTTAAACCTACAACCATTCAATGGTTAGCCACGGGTTACTTTTTAACTTTAGGTATTTTAGTACCTGTAACGGGAATTCTGATGCAAAAATTTACAACACGTCAAATGTTCCTTACTTCTATTTCTTTATCCATTATCGGAACTATTTTAGCTGCAGTTTCACCGACTTTTAGCCTTTTGCTAGTTGGACGTATTATTCAAGCAGCAGGATTAGCGATCAATTTGCCATTAACGCAAAATGTCATCTTTACTATTTTCCCTCCTAACAAACGTGGTGCTGCAATGGGAGTAATGGGACTAGTTATGTTAGCAGGACCAGCATTAGGTCCAACGATTGCTGGACTAATTTTAGATACACTATCATGGGAATGGATCTTTTGGGTAACCATTCCGTTCTTACTACTCTCTGCTATCATCGGCTTAGTGTTCTTGCCTAATGTTAACGAAATTCGAAAAGTTTCTATAGACATTTTATCTGTTATTCTTTCAACGCTTGGCTTTGGGGGCATTGTATACGGAGTAAGTGTTGCCGGAGAACATGGCTGGACGAGTACAATCGTTATAACATCCATTATTGTTGGTGTGATTGCATTAATTCTGTTCTCTCTTCGTCAAACGAAAATGGAGAATCCAATGCTGAATTTGAAGGCCTTTAAATATCCTTTATTCGTCTTGGGAGTTGTAATGAGCTTTATCACATTCTTTAATATGCTATCATTGCTTGTTGTTTTACCTATGTACATGCAAATGGCATTATTAATGCTTGCCTTTACTACTGGCCTGGTATTACTACCAGGAAGCTTGTTGAATTGTATTTTAGCACCTACCATCGGACGGATGTTTGATAAGTTTGGTCCAAAAGCTGTAATAACTCCAGGTACTATCTTTGTTGTTATTGGGTATATCCTTTATGCTTCATTTGGTACCGACACAGCTACATGGTTATTAGTTGTTACACATATTATCATGATGCTTGGTATCGGTATGGTACTTGCTTCTACGCAAACAAATACACTAAATTCATTGCCTAGAGAATACTATCCAGATGGAATAGCATTAACTCAAACAGTTCAACAAGTAGCTGGGGCAATGGGTATTGCCATCATGGTTTCAGTGTTGTCTGCAAAACAAAGTAGCTATTTAACAACGGTTAATGATAATTTAGCAGAGGCAACTGCTTCTGGCTCATCATTCGTATTTACCCTAGGTTTAATATTGGCAATCGTAAATCTTGTGCTATCTCTATTTATGAAAAAGCCAGGAGAAGTAAGACTTAAAGAATAATACAAGCCCTCTCTACAAATAAAAAGCTCCGAAGATTTACGTAAAGTAAATATCGGAGCTTTCTTTTTGGTTACAAGCAACTTTGGAATGCAAGTAGAAGCCTAGCCAAAAGATTAAGTTAATGCTTGGCATGGCTCACAGCCTGATGCAATAAGTTCATCACGTGATCATCATCGCTTGAATAGTACATGGTAGTTCCTTCACGGCGAAACTTTACTAAGCGCAAGTTCTTTAAAAAGCGAAGCTGATGAGAAACCGTTGTTTGCCCTAAATTTAATGATTCAGCTATTTCATTGACAGAGTGCTCTTCACAGCATAAATAATTTAATATTCGTATACGAGTAGGATCACTTAGTGCTTTGAACGTCTGGGATACAACGAAAAGGGTTTCTTCGTCTAAATCATGCTGTAACTTTTCCTCCACTTTATACCCTCCTTATTTTTTTAGTTAGCTTTGTTAAAGATATGAGTTTATTTTGACTAACAATTCTTTTTTATAGTGACTGTAAACATAAACAAAGGTACTTTCAAATGTCTGTTAAATATAAATAGATGATGAAATTGGGGTTGGTGACCATTTCGAAGCTTTATTTATTCGAGTAAATTATTAGCGATTTATCGATGATAAAGCTGTTCCATTTATTGATTGGAGCGCCAGACGGCGACTCCAGTGGGATGAGTGAGACAGATAAGACATCACAACCGCGCGCGTTAGCGACGGGTGATGGCTTATCGCTCACCCCACGGAAAGCGTCCGGTTGGGGCGGAAATCAATTCTACTCTCTGATTTAATATTTCTTTGCATCCTAAATCAACCATAACCTTTAACATAGCCTTTTAGTTAGTGGTGATGATGGTGGTGAGCTCCTGTGTCTTCTGCCTTTGTTGTACATAAAATAGATGAATCATGTTTATGTGATTCTGTTTCCAGTTGAATAGTCACATGCTGTATACTTTGATGAGCTAAATCGTGCTCTACTTTTTGCAGGAGTTTTTCACCCTCACCAATTGTCATTTCCTTTTTCACAACCACATGGCAGGATAGTGCATTCAAGCCACTGGTTATAGACCAGATGTGCAAATCATGGACACTATGGATTTCAGGGTTTTGTTCGATTGTTTGTACAATGTTATTTATGTCTACATTTTGTGGGGTACCTTCCATTAGAACATGGAGAGATGCCTTTGTTACAAAGTATCCACTTCTTAATACAAGCGCAGCGACAATCACACTAGCCAATGGATCCGCCCATCCCCATCCAAAGAACAGGATGAGTAATGCAGCAATGATTGCTCCGACTGAGCCTAGCATATCACTAATAACATGCAAGTAAGCTCCTCGCATATTTAGGTTGTCTTCTGTGTCACTACCTCGCATCATGAACCATGCTACAAAAATATTAACCGCTAACCCAACAGAACTAATGATTAGCATTCCAGTTGTCGCAACCTCTGGTGGATTAGCAAATCGCATAAATGCCTCATAAAAGATAAAGAATGCGATTCCTATAAGCGTTAGTCCATTGAGCACAGCTGCTAAAATTTCAAAACGCTTATAGCCATATGTTTTATTAATATTTGCAGCTTTCTCACCGTAGCGAAATGCGAGCAAAGCAATTGCTAAAGAAACGGCATCGCTTAGCATATGTCCTGCATCTGAAAGAAGCGCCAAGCTGTTGGTCAAATAGCCCCCGATTGCCTCTACAATCATATAGGTGAAAATGATAAAAAAAGAAACGAGCAATACTTTTTTATTGGCACTGTGTGTGTGATTATGGTGATCCGACATAATAACTCCTCCCCTTCCCCCTATTTATATTAAAACCTTAAACTAATATATGTTTATATATTCATATATACATAATATATCCTCTTTATTGTTTTGTAAACGGGATGGATTCACTAAAGGCATATTAAATTATGAATGAAAAAAAGCCCACACTAGTGAAGTATCGGCTTCTGGTTTAGCTCTTATAATATTTAGCTATTTATGGAACAGGGAATTTAAGTTGTTATCCCCTTATTTTTGTTGGTAACAAGTAAGATAGTTGCTACACCAATCGCTAAAATTCCTATTAAAAGAGAACTGTAAAAAAATATGGTTAGACCTATCGTTGGGGAACCTGATATTAAATTACATAGAACCAAGAATACAATTCCGACAGAAGTTAGAAAATAAGAAAATAGCTTTGTTTTACCTTTAAATAATATGTAGCCGATCAGTATAATTATATACGTTCCACTTAATAGCATGATTAAAGGATAGGCAGGTGAGAATTTAGCTGCATATATAAAATAATCTATTGTCAAAATGTCGCTCGTTTGGTTTACTGACCCATTAAACCAATTTGAAAAAATAGCTGTATGCTTCCACTCCCATATAGCCGTTGTCAATGTACTTCCCTCATACCAAGAAGCAATTGTAGAAAATATTAACAACATCAAACCAATGACCACTTGAATAAACAGTTTCAAATACTTCACCTCCAATTATACCCATTATACAATTTCCCACGATATTTACTCAATTTTATAACCAATCTATAAAATGGAATTCTACTCTAAATACAAAAGGGTTATTCAGCTATGGAATTAGCTGAATAACCCTCTTATATTTCATTTCTTTTAATACGACTAATTAACTCCCCAAGCCAATGCGAGGTATGATCAGTCTTGTCTGAAAAATATTCTCCAAGATAATTGACTAAATGTTCTTTCTCCTCTGTTAACTTTACTTGGTTTTCTAAGTTTTTTATGTTATTCCATCGTTCCTTGAGAAGCGTTATTTTCTTTTCAAGTATCTTAATTACTTTTTCGCGATCAACATATTCTATATTTGCTAGAGCGATGACCATTCCGCTAATTGTATCTGTATTCTCAAATATATGATAAATTTTTTGTGGTAAAGCAGCTTTACCTTTCTCAGTTATCGCAAATACTTGTTTATCAGGTCGGTGCTCCTCCTTAATAATTTCTACCGGTTCAATCAGTCCTTGTTTTACCAAAGATTCAAAATGATAATATAGCTTACTTTCTGTTACTCCCCCTAATTGATCTAGGGGAATTGGCTCTGAAAGCTCTTTTTTTAACTTATATGGATAGTTATTATCCTGCATTAATTTGCCCAATATATATATTTGAATTGCCATTATAGTACCGCTCCTTTGGCAGAATTATATTCATTGTAGCAAAATCATGCAGTAATTTCAGTATTATTCACAACTTCCTTTGTTTCGCTTATTGAAGCTCTTTCTATTGGAACTGGTTTATGGACGAAGGCTACAAGCAGCATATTTATTAACATTGCTCCTAAACCGACCGCAATCATGCCCCATACATAAGGTGTTGGGCTAATACCTCCATACATATTAGCAAAGTATGCTTGTACAGAGTAATACATTGGGGAAATATAGCTTACCCACTCGTACGGTCCATACATCATGTCTCTTGTAATGGTTGCTCCATTTGCAATGGTCTGTACTAGTAGGACTGGTATGTTCAGAATCATACCACCCTCCCCAACAAGGAATATAAACATTGCCGTAAAGTTAAATGCTACCATATAGTTTAAAACTTGCTGACCAAAAAGACCTAAAAATAAATCTCCACTAGGTTCATTTACTAGATAGGTAATCCCCATTGCTGCAAGAGCCGCAAGTACGGCAATCATTAATGCAGTCAATTGCACGTAAACGAATAAACGAGTTTTGCTCGCTTTTCCGCGGCTCTCCTTGAAGGAAGCTACTAATTGCATTGCTGCAATCATTGCCCCTACATAACCTGCCATTGTTAAGAACATCGGAAGCATGTTGTTATGCATACCATCCGGGATGTCATTGATCGTTACTACGTTTCCAACATACGATGTTTCAATCGTTTCTGCCATTGCAGCAGCTTGGTCTTCAGGAACATTAAAGTTCATTAACACTCCCTTTGCGGTCTGCTGAGAAAACTGAGCGCTTAACTGATTGTTTATCTCCGTGACAATAGACGTCATGGAGGAAGAAACAACTGTTGCACCCGCTTCGTTAACAGTGAAGTCAATACTGGATGATACTTCTCCGTTCTGCATGTTTGCCGAGAAATTTTCAGGAATGTGAATTACTAGAGTTACTTCATTTTCCTCTAGCTGTTCTAACGCATTCTTATTGGACAAATCTGTTTTAATCTCTTCAAATGGTAAACTTTCTTTTAACTGGTCGGCAATCACCGAGCCATATTCACCGGCATCCTCATTGACTAGGGCTATTGGAAGTTGATCGATATTACCTGGGATCGCTGTATACCCTGGAAGAAAAATCCCCAGCATAGCAACTGCATAAAATATCCCCATAAAAATGGAAGCAATAGCTCCCTTTGTTTTCAAAAATTGTGTAAACTTCATTTACCTTTTTCCTTCTTTCATTATCTAATCACTTTAAATAAACTACTTTAATTTGAGTACTTTAAATAAATCACTTTGTAAGTATAATCTTTTAAAAGTAAATTGGCAAAAGAAAAAGGGTTCTTTTCGTATTTCATACGCTAAATATGTCCAAACTAAGAGTTAATTTTGTTTGAACAAATTCTCTAAGTGTTTTTAAGTGTTCCTACTTACTATGGTCGAGCTAAATATGGACTTATAAAAAAGAGCTTAGCAGTGAACATATGTTCATGCTAAGCTCTTTCGTTTCCACAAACAAACCTCTAAATTTGAGTTACTTAAAGCTTGGAATTGTGATCTATTTTCAATTGATGCACCACGGACAGAGAGCGATGTGAGTGACAAAATAAATAGTCCACGTTGGGAAGCTATCTATTTCTTCATCTTAATGGAGTTTAGAATTTTTAAAAACTAACCAATTATTTCTTGACGTGCCTTAAAACTAAACGTATAATTCTAAATCGTAACCATTACTATTTATAAAAGGAGTGTTATTTATGAAGATATCGTTAGGAAATGGGTTAAGCTTTTTAGCTATCAGCACCTTATTAGTTGGATGTCAGGCTACTGATCTCTCCGAAGAAAAGAACCTTGAGAACGAGACGTCCCAGGAAGCAACAGACAAGCGTGTTGAAAAAAGTGAACATGGGCATAATCACTCTCATGTCGAAAAAAAAGATAAGATTTACGCCGGTTATTTTAAAGATAGTCAAGTACAGCATCGTGCTCTTTCGGATTGGGATGGTGACTGGCAATCCGTCTATCCATACCTCGAGGATGGCTCACTTGATGAAGTATTTGCACATAAGGCAGAGCATGAAGGCAAGAAGTCTGCTGAAGACTATAAGGAATACTACCGAGTTGGATATCAAACAGATGTTGATCGTATTGTGATTAAGGAGGACACGATCACCTTTTACAGGGGGGAAAAAGAGGTGAAAGGCCAGTATATATATGATGGCTATGAGATTTTGACCTATGAGGCAGGAAATAAAGGAGTAAGATACATATTTAAGCTTAAGGAAGAAACACAAGGTCTTCCACAATACGTTCAGTTCAGTGATCATATTATATCTCCGAAGGAGTCTGACCACTATCACCTCTATTGGGGGAACGACCGACAGACTTTACTTCAGGAAGTAAATAACTGGCCAACCTTCTTCCCATCAGGAATGAGCGGGCATGATATAAGCCATGACATGATATCGCATTAACCTACAATCATCTACATCTTCACTATTTGTTGTTACATTATTAACCGCTATTTAAGAAAATTTTCTCAAACGTTGAAAGAGAGAATTAGTCCCCTTATCACGTTAAGTTTAAGTGGCAACGAATTATATCAATTTATTATTCTTATAAGAATTCCATTAAAAGTCTAAGTCTAGAAGGCACTTTTCCATATATTATAAATAGGTTTACTCTGTAAGGAGGTGAGTACATGCCACTTTTTTCACCAGTACCAAGAAGATCCTTTCCTCCAAGTTATAGACAAGGGTTTGGCCCTCCTTATCAAGGGCAACAGTTCGGTCCTCCTTACCAAGGGCAACCTTTTGGACCTCCTTATCAAGGACAACCATTTGGGCAACCATTTGGACCACCTAATCAGGGGCAGCAGTTTGGTCCCCCTAATCAGGGACAACCATTTGGGCAACCTTTTGATAATAGATGGAACCAGCCTTCTTCCAATAATTCTTCCCCAGGCTTTTTAGGAAGACTGCCCAATCATATCAACACACTTGCGGGTCACGCCACTACCTTACAAAATGGATATAACATGATGAGACAATTAGGATCTGCTATAGGCTTGTTTAGGTAGTTAAAAGCCGATGTTCCTTACTATTTAAGGACATCGGCTTTTTGTTATATTGTCTTGTAATATTTTTTATTTCATCTAAAAAAAACAACTAACTCAATTAAGAGAAAGTCGATTTTTTTAGAAGAAAGTTAAGAATGGGATTTATTTTTAAACTCAGCTAGTAGCAACTAACTAATAAATGAACGATGCTCCCACAATTATAAGTAGGATAAACAACACTATAAGTAGCACGAAACCAGATCCACTATTACCATAACCTGCTCCGCCACCTTGATTTTCATATCCAGACATTTACTATTCCCCCTCTCCTCCTGATACTTATAGATTATGTAAGAAAAAAAATATGGATAAGGTAATTTATTACATAATCGATAAATAATTATTGGACAAATGAAGATAGAGTTTGGAGAAAGAGGCTGTGTAGGGCTTGCACCCATTAACCTTATTGTTATAGTTGTTTTTTATTGAAAATAGCTATGGAACTTAAAAGGATTATGAAAATACTTGCAACGGTTAGCCAAATAACATTCGTAAAATCTTCTGTTGCCATAGCACCGGTTAGTAATTCTACATTATTCGTTGCTAGCCGGATCGGGTTATATGCTTCTGTTTTCTCAAACATATTTAGTAGTAGTAATGCTACAAATACTATTCCCGAAAAAAGCATCGGCATATAGGTTGATGAGGCTAAGACATTTCCAAACAAAAATACAGCAATCATTAAAATGCCAAATAACCATAAACAAAAAGCAGCAAAGTAGTAATGCGAAACAGTACCCATATCCCAATAATAAGATGTATATGCGAAGGTCGTCCAAAAAGCTAGAGCATAGCTTAGTGTCCAAATTAGTGATATAGCTGTGACTTTCGACCAGATAACTGTTTTTCTTGAAAGCCCTTTTGTTAACATGAGGATGAGGGTCCCTTTTGACAACTCTGCTGATAGTGTAGTACTAAATAAAATTATGAACAAAATAATACCCATTTGTGAGACATTTTTATAAAACTGGATCCAAGAATCGAGGGCAGTTGGCTCTGGAATATCCATTACCACACCTGCTGGCATAAACTGTTCAAATAATACAGGCATTAATTTTGCAGTTAACGGGCTCATAATGCCAAGACCTAAAAAAATAGTGACTATAATCCACAATTTATAAGTACGATGTGATTCCATTAATTCTTTTTTTATAAATGCTTGAAATGATTTCATTTAACCACATCCATAAATATATTTTCTAATGATTGATCCATTTTTTCTAACTTTTGCGGAAAAACTTGCGCTTCCTGGAATGCTTGCAAAACTAATTGCTCTGTAAAATGGGTATGTTTAAATTGCAGACTCATTTTCTCCTCTTTAAAATTACTATCATTCAACAAATTTTGAATACTTGATAATCCGCAAAATTTGTTTTTATCATCCTCTGTTCCAAATTGAATATACAATTGATCAGATTGATCAGATTGATATTGCCTTTTTATAGCTTGTAGATCTCCCTCCATCACAATTTTACCTTCATGTAACACAGCAATATCGTCACAAATACGTTCCACATCAGATAATACATGTGTTGAAAAAATAACCGTTGTTTTCTGCTTTACTTCATGTAAGATGTCTAGTATCTGTTTTCGACCAATTGGATCCAATGCTGAGGTCGGTTCATCACAAATTAATAATTTAGGCTCATTTAAAAGTGCTTGCGCAATTCCTAGACGTTGCTTCATCCCTCTTGAATAAGTACCAATCCTACCAGATTCGTTAGCCAATCCAATAAGATCTAACAATTCATCGCTTTTCTGCTTCGTATATGATTGCTTCAAACCAGTAATTTGACCACATAATAGAAGGTATTCTCTTGCAGTCATAAAGGGATAAAACATTGGAACATCAGGTAAAAATCCAATGTATTTATTGGTTTTCGTCTCACCGAAACGAACCAATTCTCCACAAATATTTAAACTACCTTCATCTGGTTGTAGTAAACCTAATAACATTTTCATTGTAGTCGTTTTTCCTGAACCATTTCTGCCAAGAAAGCCAAAGACTCGATTCTCTTCAACTGTAAATGAAATATCATCAATTACCTTTTTTTCTCCGAATTGCTTCTTCAGTCCTTTTACTTCAACAATGGACATTTATTTATCACCCCGTCCAAATACGAAATAAATAACAGGACCAATAAATTGAAAGAAGAGTACTACGATAATCCACATCACCTGGTTTCCAAACCTATATGTCGGGTGCTTTATTACATGAACTACTGCAAAGATGGCCAATCCAAACTGAATAATAATCAGTGGTAATAAAAATGGTAAATATTCTATTAAAGTTGACATGTTGCTCTCCATTTACTTTTTTCCTCCTAATGAGAATTTTAAATTTTCGACAAGCAATTTATATAAAGGATCCTCTTGAATAAAACCGAACGCCGGTTGTGCGCATACGCTTTGCAGCATACTTTCTTTAATCACTTCATCATCCCGCACTGCATTAATACCTAAATCTAAATTTTCAAGCCAGTCATCAATTAACGTAAAAAAATTATCTCCATGTAATGTAAATGGAAAAATGTTAGACGTGCAAACCCCTACATATCTTTCCAACCAGTACAACGTTTTCTCTCGATTCCCTTGCATTGCGTATCCTTGGGCAGCTGCATAGTAAAACTGCAACACGATATTCGGATGCAATTCCTTTAATCCAAAAATAGAAGTAATCCCTTCCATGCGCAGAATGGTTTCTTCGAATTTCTCTTGATCGTCAATATTTAATAACATATATGAATGAGCAGTTCCTGCTAGACTTGATAAGCTTTGATACATATTCACTTGTAAGGTGCGTTTTGCTTGCTCTACATCACCCATCATTTGAAAGGCATTAGATAGTACAATTTCATCGCCAACAGCAGGGCGTAACGTATCCCCTAACAAAGACAATACTTTTTCAGGTTTCTTTAATAATAAATAAATGACTGCTTGTAACGAATTTGCCTGTTTATTAAGCCAAACATCATCACTTTCTTGCTTAATCCTTACAAACAGCTGAGCTGTCTCCTCTAAAATAGCTTGTTGTTTTTCCTCCGTTGGCGCGAGCATATAATGATTCAAATAAAGAACACCCATTTGAAGTAAGAAGGGAAAGCATGCATAATACTTTTGAATTATACTTTGGCTTTCCTCGTATACTAACTCAAAATCCTGTTTACTAAATTTTGTAGCAAGCTCGTGATATTGTTTCTTTATCTCATCCTTCGTTAACTGCGGTACATAACCAATCAGTTCGTCAATCGTTATATTATAAAATGATGCAAGCTTCGGCAGAAGTGTTATATCTGGATAAGTTTTACCTGTTTCCCATTTGGATATAGAGGCTTTGGAAACACCTATAAATTTTGCTAGGACATCTTGTGTAATTGCTTTTTCTTCTCTTTTTTTTATAAGTATTTGACTAATCGTAAGTCTCATCATACTCATCTCCTTCATCCTTACCTTCATTGTACTAATCACACGAATAACCCTCAAACGGTTTATTGTTAACTTTAGTTAAAAAAATCAACCTGTAGGAAACATGTCAATAATTAGAGGTTTAACAAGTGACACCATAAATGTATTTGTACTAACAGGCTGTGATGAAAGTAATCCCGACTGGGCTTTTTTTAGAGCAATCCAATAAAGGGAGCTGGTATAAAAATTCTTATTAACCCCCTAATAAAACGAGTTTTTGGCTATTTTTAAAATAGTGTTTCTTGCTATATATTAAACAATCTATTAAAGCATAAGCCCATTTTTACTCTTCCTTCCTAGATTACCCAGTTATAAATTAGGCTCTCCAATACAAGTATTACTACTCCCCTATTGTTACTAGAGGAGCATTTTAATTGAGTAACCCACCTTTTATAATCCATAAGTAAAAGCCGATGATCCAGTTAATGGGTCATCGGCTTTTGTTTATCTCATTTTAAGAAACCTAATTCACGATGGGCTTTGTCTTTTCAATAAAAGCCCTTCTTAATTTAACGATTACGCGGTATCATTTATTTTTAATACCCTAATAGAAGCATTTTGAATCGGTACGTCCCCAATCTCTCCAGGCAACGTTCGGGAACTATCTGTTGCATTGACTAAAGTTATGGTAGCAGGGGTATCCGTTACTTCAATAATCCCACCAGCAGTTAGAGTTATATTTCCTGCAGTACCAGATGTTCCAAAAGTTGTGCCCGGTATCTCTACACCATTTAAAGCTAAATACCAAACTGATGGAGTATTAAGTCCCGCAGTAGATGTTACAGTTCCTGCGACATCGTATATGCCCGGCTCTGTTATTTGTACTGCATTATTTACAAGTGAAACACCTGGTGTTGAAACTGCAGTATTAGTAAAAGGGACGCTTGCTTGGGAGGCTACAGTGGTAGCTCCCGTTCTATAAAAGTTCCCATAAGTTGTTAGATTTGAAGTTCCGGTTGCTCCTGTTGCTCCCGTAGATCCGGTTACTCCTGTTGCCCCGGTTACTCCCGTGGCTCCGGTTGCACCTGTTGCTCCTGTTACTCCCGTTGCGCCTGTGGCCCCCGTTACTCCTGTTGCTCCCGTGGCTCCAGTTGCGCCTGTGGCCCCAGTTACTCCCGTTGCCCCAGTTACTCCCGTGGCTCCAGTTACGCCCGTAGATCCGGTTACTCCCGTGGCTCCGGTAGCCCCGGTTGCTCCAGGCACTCCGGTTACGCCTGTGGCTCCGGTGGCCCCCGTCACTCCGGTGGCTCCGGTAGCCCCTGTTGCTCCTGTTGCTCCTGTTACTCCCGTTGCGCCAGTGGCCCCCGTTACTCCCGTGGCTCCAGTTGCGCCTGTGGTCCCAGTTACTCCCGTTGCCCCGGTTACTCCCGTGGCTCCGGTTGCGCCTGTAGCTCCACCTCCACCACCAGTTAATAACGTGTAATCTGGGGATTCTCCTGGTATTCCAGTAGGAGAATTAACATTTACTCTATATAGATTACCGTTAAAGAAAATTAGCTGTCCTGCTTGATAGCTAGGAGCAGCTGCCGGATCGAATTCAGTTCCTATCGCTCCCCCTGTAGCTCCGGTTGGGCCAGTTGCACCGGTTGCTCCAACTCCTGCCGCACCCGTTGGACCCCTTAATCCTCTTGGTCCTGCTGGGCCAGTGGGACCAGTTGGGCCAGTTGGGCCGATAATGACTCTTCCGTCTCTTCTTCTACCTCTAAATCCACATGAGTCCTTTTTAGATGAATAATAATTTTCTTGTCTATGGTGTTGCTGAATTGGCTCTCTACCTTTATCAGCCATAGAGCTAGAGTCACTGTTTATCGAAATATCACTCAAATTTTTCTTCAATTGCTCTTCAGAACTATTATTTTTACTCATCCCATTCGTTTGCAAATTGAGTTTCTGAATAGCTTTTTGTTTTCGACGTCTTCTATTGTTGTTACCGATATTAATTGCCTCCTTTTTATTCAGATGGTTTATAATATGACCTCTGTTACGTTTAAAGGTAGGCAAACTATAACAACGAATAGACGTCTTCTTAGTATCTGTCTAAAATTCTTTATTTATATCGAATAAACCGAGACATCGTACATTAAGTACGTATCTCAGTTCATCAATTCATAGTATGGTTGGATACTCCAGAATCTCTTAGTATAAACGAAATTTAAATGCGGTGAAATTTTACTTCCTGTAAAATTCACCGGCTTTTCATAGAGGAGGGTTTTGTTCCGAGCTCTTTCCAAAAAGGAATATCTTCTTGAACATACTTCACCCTAACTTTATGAGTCCTAAATTCCAACTAATCATTGATTCTTGTTGGGTATTATGCAGCTGGGCCGGTTTCTCCGGTGGCTCCAGTTGCCCCAGTTACTCCGGTCGCTCCAGTTACTCCAGTTGCCCCAGTTACTCCAGTGGCTCCGGTCGCTCCGGTGGCCCCAGTTACTCCAGTCGCTCCAGTTACTCCGGTTGCTCCGGTTGCTCCGGTTGCTCCGGTCGCTCCGGTTGCTCCGGTGGCTCCAGTTACTCCGGTTGCTCCGGTGGCTCCAGTTGCTCCGGTTGCTCCTGTTACTCCAGTTACTCCTGTTGCTCCGGTCGCTCCAGTTACTCCAGTTTCTCCGGTTGCTCCGGTGGCTCCAGTTACTCCGGTCGCTCCAGTTACTCCTGTTACTCCAGTTACTCCGGTGGCTCCGGTAGCTCCAGTTAC
Organism: Psychrobacillus sp. MER TA 171; assembly: GCF_023713305.1. Classification (NCBI taxonomy): domain Bacteria; kingdom Bacillati; phylum Bacillota; class Bacilli; order Caryophanales; family Bacillaceae; genus Psychrobacillus; species Psychrobacillus sp. MER TA 171. The sequence goes on from NZ_JAMAWN010000030.1 coordinate 22,051, forward strand.
TCCTGTTACTCCGGTTGCTCCGGTGGCTCCGGTCGCTCCTGTTGCCCCAGTTACTCCAGTCGCTCCGGTTGCTCCGGTGGCTCCGGTGGCTCCGGTTACTCCGGTCGCTCCAGTTACTCCGGTCGCTCCAGTTACTCCGGTGGCTCCTGTTACTCCTGTTGCTCCGGTGGCTCCTGTTGCTCCGGTTGCTCCTGTTGCTCCTGTTGCTCCTGTTGCTCCTGTTGCTCCTGTTACTCCTGTTGCCCCTGTTACTCCTGTTGCTCCGGTTGCTCCAGTTATACCGATCGCTCCGGTCGCTCCAGTCGCACCTAATCCTCCACCGGTCAATAATGTATAGTCTGCTGATTGACCTGGCGTTCCAGTTGGAGAATTAACATTTGCTCGATATAAACTACCGTTAAAGAAAATTAACTGTCCCAATTGATAACTAGGTGCATCTGCAGGATTAAATTCTGTAGCTATTGCTCCCCCTGTAGCTCCTGTTGGTCCGGTTGGCCCGGTCGCTCCAACTCCTACCGCTCCTGTCGGCCCCCTTAGGCCTCGTGGTCCAGCTGGGCCTGGAGGACCAGTAGGACCTGGAGGACCGGCTATTATTCTTCCCCCTCTTCTCCTACCTCTCGATCCACATGAATCTTTTCTAGAACGATAATAATCTCTTATACTATTGCCTTGTTGTATTATAGAACTAGAACCTTTACTGTTAGATTCTTCAAAATCGTTTTTCATTTGTTGATTAGTACTATTATTACTTATCTCGCTATTGGATAAAGGTCGGTTATGATTCTGTTTTTGTTTGCGACGTTTCCGATTGTAACTTATTTTAATTGCCTCCTTTAAATTAAGATATATTATACTATGGTCTCTTTTTTATTGGAGATAGGCAAGCTACCATCAAGGGATTTGCCTTCTATTAAAATAATTCACATTTCTCCTACACCACTCCATTTAAAATGAAAATGCGATAATCTTTCGAGAAATACCTCTCTTCTTACAGGGTTAGTTAATAAATGATGTAAAAAATTTTAATACTGAGTTAAACAAAAAATAATGCAAGGATATTCTTTTGTCTTTATTAAGTAAAAAAGAGTTCTAATTAAATGGGATAGGATGCAGGTATTTTTATTTCGATATTTTCAACATTAAATTTTAATACAAAAAAACTGTTTAGAAATTTCTAAACAGTTTTTTATGTCATGCGGTTACTTCACCACTAAGTTATAGAACAATTAAATTACATGTAAACAAAATTAATTTACTCGACCGTAACGGATTTAGCTAGATTTCTAGGTTTATCTACATCACAGTCTCTATGAAGTGCTGCATAGTAGCTGATCAGCTGTAGTGGGATAACCGCTACTAGTGGTGCGAACAATTCGTGTACTTTTGGAAGTACATAGCGGTCATCTTCTTCCTCGAAGCCCTCCATTGCAATGATACAAGGGTTTGCTCCACGAGCAACTACTTCTTTTACGTTTCCACGAACATTTAAGCTTACAGCCTGCTGTGTTGCTAAGGCGATGACAGGTGTGCCGTCTTCAATAAGTGCAATTGTGCCGTGCTTAAGTTCGCCTCCGGCAAAGCCTTCTGCTTGAATGTATGAGATCTCTTTAAGCTTTAGAGCTCCCTCTAAGCTAATATAATAGTCCACGTTTCTTCCGATGAAGAAAGCGTTTCTAGTAGTAGAAAGGTATTCAGTTGCAATTTCTTCAAGTTCTTCTTTCGTATCTACGATCGCTTGAACCGCATTTGCTACAATTCCAAGTTCTTGAACGACATCAAAGTCTAGGTCTTCCCCTTGGGATTTTGCGAATACAGATGCAGTAACCATTAGTACTGCTACCTGAGCAACATAAGCTTTTGTAGAAGCTACAGCAATTTCAGGACCAGCATGCAATAATAACGTATGATCCGCTTCACGAGAAAGTGTAGATCCAGGTACATTAGTTACTGTCAGTGTTGGATATCCTTTTTCTTTAATTTTCACTAATACTTGGCGACTATCTGCCGTTTCACCAGATTGTGTAATGAAGATGAATAAAGGCTTTTTCGATAGAAGTGGCATGTTATAACCAAACTCACTTGAGATATGAACCTCTACTGGGATACCAGCAATTTTCTCAAAATACTCTTTACCGATTAGACCAGCATGGTAGCTAGTTCCTGCTGCAATGATATAAAGACGATCCGCATCTTTTAGTGCCTCCAAAATAGCAGAGTCGATTGTAAGCTCGCCTTGCTCGTTTTGATAGGCTTGGATAATTTTGCGAAGAACAGTCGGCTGTTCATCGATTTCTTTTAACATATAGTGAGGATATGTTCCCTTTTCAATGTCACTCATATCTAGCTCTGCTTTATAAGGAGCACGCTCTACTTTTTTGCCATCAAGCGTTTGGATTTCTACTGATTCCTTGCGCACGATTACGATTTCTTGGTCATGAAGCTCCACGTACTGCTCTGTTACTTGTAGCATTGCCATTGCATCCGATGCTACCACGTTAAATCCTTCACCCACTCCTACTAATAGCGGTGATTTGTTTTTCGCTACATAGATCGTGTTTTCATCTTCGTTATCGATCAATGCGATTGCATAAGAACCATGGATCAAGTGCAATGTTTTTCTTAGTGCATCAACAGTTGATAGACCGTCTTTTGAGAAGCGTTCGATTAACTGTACGATTACCTCTGTATCTGTATCAGAAGCCATTGGAACATCAGCCAAATAAGCCTTTTTTAATAAATGATAGTTTTCGATTACGCCATTGTGCACAAGCGTAAAACGTTTCGTTGTACTTTGATGAGGATGAGCATTTTCTTGGTTTGGAACTCCGTGAGTCGCCCAGCGCGTATGGCCAATTCCTAGGCTAGCACTTACATCACCGTCTACAGCTCCGCGCAAATCTGCGATACGTCCTTTTTCCTTAAAAACCATAACTCCATCTTCATTTAGTACTGCAATTCCCGCTGAATCATAACCGCGGTACTCTAATTTTTCTAAGCCTTTTAATAAAATTTCTTTAGCATCGTTTTCACCGATATATCCTACAATTCCACACATAATATATATTCCTCCGTCATCATTCATGTCAAAATAAGCATGCTAAAAAGAATGCCTTAGCATACGTCGTTAGTTGGAAAACACATAATTTATGTGATACCACTTTAACGCCTATCCTAAACATCTTCACATACACATACCTATTAAGCTAAGAATGCCTTCTTTTTCATTTGTCATTCAATCACTTGAATGGTTTGAGAAAAAGAATTACAACCGGGCAAATACGGTCGGGAGGTATCCGCCGAAATTTCGATAACCTCCACCTCGTCTGCTGAAGATTCGTTTCGTCCAATTTCTTCAGCTCAGGCGCTATAATTGTTTTCCTTCTATTACGCGTTACCTATCCTACCTTTCTACGCGGCTACGAATAATTTCATATAATGTAACTTCATCATTATATCTTTTCATTATATGCGAGTCAATTGTAACGATAAGGCCAAAAGGACTAGGCTTACTATAAATAGAGAAAGAGACCTAAACTTCATGGTCTCTTTTACTCATATTAAAACAGCACCGTAAATAAGCGCTAGTATAATTACAAAAGCAGGGTGGAGCTTTACCTTCTCTAATAGTAGATAGCTTCCAACTATTAAAATAAGTGTTGATGGTATACCTAATCCACCTACAGATTCCTCTACGAATTGAATCGTCATCACACCTAATAGTACAGCAATTACTGGTCTTATTAGCTTTGTAAGGTTCTTTACTTCCGTTGCCTCTTTATATTTTAATAGAATAGCCATCATACTAATCATAAGGATAAGGATCAAGGAAGGTGCAACTGTCGCAAAGAGAGCAATTGCTGCTCCCAATATACCGGCTTCTTCATATCAGCCATCTTAGTTGCAATAGGTCCTGGCAAGGAGTTACCGAGGGCTACTACTTCACTAAATTCCTGAGTAGTCATCCACTCGTAGTTTTCTACTACCTCATGCTCTACCAACGGAATGGAGGCAGGTCCTCCACCATAGCCTAATATGCCAGGTATAAAAAAAGCGAGAAACAATTGCCAATAAATCATTTACTTCCCCTCCTTTTTAATAGAGGAAAAAAGGCAATTGCCATACAGATTAATATGATGATTGCTGGATGTATATGTAGGAGCTCCATAAGCAGTGCAGCTAGTGCTAAGAGTAAAAAAGCCTTCCACCATCCAAAGGTTTCTCCAGATTTTTTGATAAAGTCCCAGGTCATTATTGCCAGCATAACTGCAACGACAGGAATAACTGCAGCAGTCATGCCCTGCACTCTTGGGGAATCCTTGAAAGACTGAAGAAAGCCTAGCAAGAGAATCATTAGCACCACGGTAGGAATGACAGAAGCAAGGAGAGCATTAACACAACCCCGAAAGCCAGCTACTCGATAACCAATGTAACCAGCCATCTTGGGTGCTATCGGACCAGGCATCGTATTAGCCAATGCTAAGGTATCACCGAATTCCTCCTCATCCATCCATTCATACTTTTTAACGACTTCCCGGTGAAATAGAGGTATTGACGAAGGTCCCCCGCCAAACCCTAGCATCCCTATTCGGAAAAATGCTAGAGTTATATCTCTTTGAAGTACTGGCTTAGGACGTACAGAGCCACTCTTCAAAGACGGTTTTTCTACCACGCTGCAATAGCTCCATCCGTTCTCGATTCTGTTCCACCCTGGAGGACTCCCGTTTCTGGGTTTCTCCAAATGATTTGCCCACGTCCAAAGCTACCGCCATCCGTAGCTACTTGAATATCATGTCCTTTTCTTACTAAGCTTTGCACCAAATAATTAGGGAGTTCTGGTTCAACATGTACTGTTTTACCTTTAATCCATTGCCAGCGTGGCATATCAAGTGTTGCTTGAGGATTTAACAAATAATCTACCGTGTTTGTTACAACCTGGAAATGTCCCTGGGGCTGCATGTAGCCTCCCATCACACCGAACGGCCCTACGGCTTCTCCGTCTTTCGTTAAGAAGCCTGGAATAATCGTATGGTAAGTTTTCTTTCCTGGCTTTAATACATTAGGATGTGATTCATCTAGAGAGAAATCATGTCCTCTGTTTTGCAATGCAATACCTGTGCCTGGAATGACAACACCAGAACCGAAGCCCATATAGTTACTTTGTATAAAAGAAACCATATTTCCTTCCTCATCAGCAGTTGCCAAATAGACAGTTCCCCCTTTTGGTAATTCATAAGGTTCGGGATCTGTAGCTTCGTCTTGGATTACCGCTTTACGCTTTTCTGCATATTCCTCGGACAATAAATGCTCGACACTTACTGGCATTTCATCAGGCTCCGTTATAAATGCCTGGCCATCCGTAAAGGCTAGCTTCATCGATTCAATTTGTTGATGTAGCGTATGAACACTTTGCCACTCGGGCTTATCTAGCTTATTAAATACATTAAGGGCCATCAAAGCGACCATACCCTGACCGTTTGGAGGAATCTCCCAAACATCATAGCCACGGTAGTTCACAGAAATTGGGTCTACCCACTGAGGCTGATAGGATTGTAGGTCACTTTTAGACAGATATCCCCCATGCTTTCTCATAAATCCATCTATTTGTTCAGCAAGATCTCCTTCATAAAAAGCTTTTGCATTTGTTTCTCCTATAGCACGAAGCGTGCTTGCATGGCCTGGAGACTTCCACACCTCTCCTATTTCTGGAGGGCGACCATCTGGAGCAAATGTTTCAAACCATGCGTTGAATTCCTCTGTCGTAAAGCTCGCTTTAAACTTTTTGTATGCTACCTTCCAATACTTCCCTAAAATTGGGGACAGAGGATAACCCTCCTCCGCATATTGAATTGCAGGCTCTAGTACTTCTTTTAACGGTAATTTGCCAAACCTTTCTGATAAGGCTGCCCATGCAGCAGGGACTCCTGGCACTGTTATTGGCAATACTCCATGCACAGGCATCTTCTCTAAGCCCTGTGCTCGTAGCTTCTCAGCCGAAATAGATTGTGGAGCAGGACCTGATGCATTCAACCCATGAAGTTTTCCTTTTGTCCAGACTAAAGCAAAAGCATCTCCACCTATTCCGTTGGAGGTTGGCTCCACCACAGTTAGTGCAGCAGCAGTGGCAATAGCCGCATCAATGGCATTCCCACCCTTTTTTAATATATCTAAACCAGCCTGTGCTGCTAAAGGTTGTGATGTTGCAACCATACCTTTTTTAGCAAAAACGGTATTTCTCTTACCTGGAAATGGGTGATATAAGTAATCCATTACGTTCCCCCTATGTAATCATTATTAAATTATTCTGAAAATAAAAATAACACTAGCTTAATATAATGTAAAGGATTAATTACGTAAATGTCAGAAAAAAAGAGATACCAGTATATGGTATCTCTTACTTCTAGCTTAATCCATTATTTAAGCCAACAGTTTAACGATTTCACGGTTGAACGCTGGAATGTCATCTGGTGTACGACTAGTAACTAATTGTTTTTGACAAACGAAAACCTCTTCGTCATGGAACTTAACGCCTGCATTTTCTAAATCTACTTGAATAGATTTATATCCAGTTGCATCTCGACCATTCAGTGTTTTTGCAGTAATTAAAAGCTGAGGTCCATGACAGATTGCAAATACGGGTTTTTTAGCATCCATAAAGTATTTAGCAAATTGTACGAAACGATCATCTGCTCTTAAAATATCGGGAGAAAATCCACCAGGAATGAATAATGCATCAAATTCTTCTGGCTTCACATCGTCAATACCATAGTCAATCGTTACATTTACTTCACCATTTTTACCGGTTACTTGTTTCCCAACCTCTTGTTCAATAGCGAATACCTCGTGTCCAGCTTCGTTTAAAGCTTGTGCCGGTTTCGCATATTCCGAGTCCTCAAACATATTTGTGATTAATGTTGCTACTTTAGCCATTTCCTCACTCCTCAATTGTTTGTTCTCTCTTATAATTCCACTATACTAGCTAGATTAAACATTTTTCATGAAAAATAGAAAGAAGAGCTTTTTAAGGTTCCATTTTTACTATAAAAAACCCCGACCGTAATTCTACCGGTCAAGGTTATATTATATCTTTAGTCTACTAATCCCATTTCTGCTTTTACTACTTCAACTATACGATTTACATATTTCTCACAGTCTTCTACGGTAGAAGCCTCTACCATTACGCGAACTAATGGTTCTGTTCCTGAAGGACGAACTAACACGCGTCCGTTACCAGCCATTTCTGTCTCCACTTCACTAATGATTGCAGCTACTTTATCATTCTCAGTAACAGCATGCTTATCAGTCACGCGTACATTTACTAGCTTTTGAGGAAAGACTTTCATTTCAGCTGCTAGCTCAGAAAGTTTCTTCCCTGTTACCTTCATAATGTTTACAAGCTGTAAGCCGGTTAACAAACCATCACCTGTAGTATTGTAATCTAGGAAGATAATATGACCAGATTGTTCTCCACCTAGGTTGTAACCATTCTTCTTCATCTCTTCTACAACATAACGATCTCCAACAGAAGTTTTTACACTTGTCATATCATTCGTCTCAAGTGCTTTATAGAAGCCCATGTTACTCATAACAGTAGAAACAACTGTCTTGTTGTTTAATCGTCCTAGGGAATTAAGATATTTTGCACAGATATACATGATTTGGTCGCCATCAACGATGTTCCCTTTTTCATCTACTGCGATAATTCTATCTCCATCACCATCAAATGCTAATCCAACATTTGCTCCCTTTTCAAGAACAAACTTAGCTAAGCCTTCTGGATGTGTAGACCCTACACCATCGTTTATATTCAAGCCGTTAGGCGAAACTCCCATTGTCGAAAGGTCGGCATCTAAGTCAGCAAATACATGAGTACCTAAGGAAGATGTTGCACCATTCGCACAGTCTAAGGCTACATGAATGCCTACGAAGTCTTCATCAATTGATTGCTTAAGATATTGAATGTATTTTTGACCGCCTTCGAAGTAATCGGATACGGATCCGACACCACCACCTGTGGGTCTTGGCAATTCATCCTTCTCTGCATCAAGCAACTGCTCAATTTGTTCTTCTTGCTCATCCGTAAGCTTAAACCCATCTGAACCAAAGAATTTGATACCGTTATCTTCCACGGGGTTATGGGAAGCAGAAATCATTACACCAGCATCTGCGCTCATTACACGTGTAAGATAAGCTACTCCCGGTGTACTAATAACACCTAATCGCATTACTTCCACTCCGACAGATAAAAGACCAGCAACAAGCGCGCCCTCTAGCATATGTCCAGAAATACGTGTATCCCGTCCAATGAGTACCTTTGCTCGCTCTTTAGTATCTTTTGTTAAAATATATCCACCAAAGCGACCTAATTTAAATGCTAATTCCGGTGTTAATTCCTCGTTTGCTACACCTCTTACTCCGTCTGTACCAAAATATTTTCCCATTAATCTTCTCTCCTTAATTACCTGTTATCCTGCTTTTATGCGTCTTTTATCATTAATTTTGCTTCGGATTCAGATGTTTGCCATTCTACATTAGAAGGACCATCAATTTGAATAGGAAGAATTCTTTCACCAACTTCTATGTTTTGGGCATCTACGTAGATAGAAATGTCCCCTGACTGAATATCTTTCAAGGCATCCGGTGTTCCCTTGGCCACAACAGAAATTATTCCATCAGTAGGTGTTTCGAAGCTACTCGCTAGCTGCTCTGGTAATCCTTTTACAGCTATCCTCATTTCTGTAAAAGACTTCTCTGTTATCTCATCAGCTACAGCTGTGTCCTCATCTTCCTTCTCGGCTTCATCCGTACCGTTGGAAGGGGGTGCTACGCTTGTAACATCTGCTTTTATATCAATTTTTTCTTGAGATAATTTGGTCACTCCCTCAGGCACAACCATTTTAACACTGATTGACCCAGTGTCTTCAATTTTACTCACATCTACATCGACATTCAACCTATCAATTTTATCAACAACTGACCTAGGACCATATACCCGCACCTTCTGAGTCGCTGTTGATAGTGCATTAATAGTTAAACCTTCCTTTGGAGTTCCTTTTTTCGAAAGCGAGATAGGTACTTCTTTACTGTATTCTTCAACTGTCACTTTAACATTTACAGTTCTCGGCTCAACAGAGACATCAAGCTTATTAAGATCCAAATCAAGCACTCTAACGCTAGCTTCTTGCTCAAAGGACTTATCTATGCCTTTTTCGCTCGAAATGGTTGCTTTTACATAGCCTATAGATTGTATAACACTTTTTGCTCCTGTTACGTTTACTGTTCGAGGTTCTACAGAAGAAGTCATGACATAGTTCTCTGCTAACAGGCTTTCATTCATGTCAAGATCTACCCGGAATTCCTGGGTGATTTTTTCTTCAATTACTACATTCACATATACGGGGTCTGTTCGGACCTTTAATTTTTCTGAGAAATTTTCCTGTGATATAGCAACTCTATGTTCGCCCATTGGAAGTTCTCTTAAATCTACAAACAGCTTGTAGTCCTTCATAATCTTTGCCGAAGTCACAAAGTTTGCAGGGCCTTGTATATTTACATCTACCGTATCTGGAACTCCAGTGACGACTAAATTTTCATCATCATAATAGACTTCTACTGGAACATCCCTTAATACGTCAATTGCATTGTTGCTAGAGTTCTGATGATCAGATTCCAAATCCGATTTCACGGAAACAAACAGCAATATGGCAAAGGTAAGTGTAATAATTCGCAAAAGCCACGGATTATTCATCATTTTATCCATTTTGTTTCCCCCTCCATCGCCACTTAGAAGGTGTCACTTGCTCCTCAGTTGGACCAAACCAAAGTCTTGTTAAATGATTTTTAAATTCATCCATTGAAAGATTTCGATGTAGGTCTCCGTTAGAAGTAAGGCTTACTGCTCCTGTTTCCTCTGAAACTACAATTGTAATAGCATCTGTGACCTCACTAAGCCCTATTGCAGCTCTATGCCTTGTTCCAAGCTCCTTCGAGATAAAAGGACTTTCAGAAAGTGGTAAGTAACAGCCAGCAGAAACAATCTTATTTTTTTGAACAATAACCGCCCCATCATGTAGTGGCGTATTTGGAATAAAAATATTAATCATTAACTCAGAAGTTAAGTGGGCATTTAAAGGTATTCCCGTCTCAATATATTCTGTCAATCCAGTCTCTCGTTCGATGGAAATTAAAGCACCAATTCGACGCTTTGCCATATAGCTAACAGACTTGGTCATTGCTTCTATTAGACGAGTCTGCTCTTCTTCCTCTTGTAGAGAGCTTCTAGAAAACAATTTCCCCCTACCTATTTGTTCAAGTGCTCTTCTGATCTCAGGTTGGAAAATGATAATAATTGCTAAGAAACCATATGTGATAACTTGATTTAACATCCAGCCAAGTGTATCTAAACCTAGAAAATCAGTTACTACTTTTGCAATAACGATGACAAAGATACCTTTTAATAATTGAACTGCTTTTGTACCTTTAATAAGAGTAATTAATTTATATATAACGAACCATACGAACAAAACGTCTAATATATTGACGATTACGTTCACTGGCATCAAGTCTGTAAATTGTTCCATAAACGACATTGGGCATCCCCCACTTTTTCTCGCAAATCCATATAAAGTAAGTATAACATATTTGAAGTATAGATTTCTCGTTCTAATACTAACGCAAAAAGTCTATCCAGGTTCCTGGATAGACTCCTTTTTTAAAAAGATAGGATAATATATGTGTTTCTCGGGGTATTTATTTCTATTTTTATTCTTCAGTCTTATCGCTTTTAAAGAAGGAGGTAATTTCATTAGCAGTATCTTTTATGGTATACCATAACCAGTCAAATGCTTTGTTAATTTCCTCACTTTTACCTGTAACATTGGCTGTGGAAGCCATATATTTAGAACCGTCGATAATGGACCCATTAATCACTGTTAAATTGCCGTCCAATTCTCCATCAACACGCACATCACCATTCTTAACTATCAAATCTCCTTTAACGACTTGTCCCTCAGGGATTATAACTGTTTCTCCCTCGACAATAACATTCTCTTGCTTTGTGAATGAAAACTGTTGGTCGTTATTATAATTGGAGAAAAGGGCACTACTCATTAAAAGCATAAACATAGCTGCTGCCGTAAGAACAGGATGCTGTCTAAACCATCTGCTTACACCTGTATGTGATTTTTCTTTTGGAAGTCTAGACATAACTGATAGAGTAAAATCATTTGGTGCCTCTACATGAGCTGCTCCTTTTACAAAGGCTACTACATCGCTTAACTCATGCATATGATTGCGACACTCTTGGCACGACTGCAAGTGTGACTTGAGCTCCAGCTCGTGTTCACGACTAATTTCACCATCTAGATATTCATGCATATAGTGAACAATTCGTTCTGGACACGCACTCATCATGATTCCTCCTATTAAAGATTCGGTTGTTTACTTAATTGTTTTCTAAGTGCTTCCCGACCTCGATGTATTCTTGTTTTTACTGTGCCTAATGGGAGATCTAAAATTTCACTTATTTCCTGTAATGATAGTTCCTCCATGTATTTAAGCACTATAGCAGATCGATACTTATCTGGAAGACGGCTGATCTCATATTGAATTCTATCTTGTAGCTCAAGTTTCATCAACTCTTCCTCAGGAAGTTCGTCAGAGGCAGCTATTTGAGAATACATGTCGAGACCTTCCGTACCTTTTACTTCTGCATCTAAATAATAATCAGGCTTTTTTTTACGTATACGATCAATACATAAATTGGTAGCAATACGATACAGCCACGTAGAAAATTTTCTCTTTTGATCGAATGTATGAATATTTATATAGGCCCGGACAAATGCCTCTTGTGCTATATCTTCAGCTTCGTGACGATTGCCAAGCATTCTATAACAAACTTGGAAAAGCCTATTTTGGTAAAGGTCGACAATCTCCGCGAATGCGTCTTTATCTCCTTTAAGTACTTGTTTTATTCTTTTGTTAACTATCGCATCCATCGTGTGATTTCCCCTCCGCTCTATGCGGCTGTCTCTACCTATACGTAAGAAGGATTCAACAGGTTTCATTTTTTTATATTATTTTAATTTTATCAAATATTTCCTGTGTTGTGTTGTTAAAAAAAAGAAAAAGCTGACAATTAGCCTGCTTTTCCTAAAATACTAATAAAACTATTATATTAAGCTTTCTCCAAATAATGAGCCCATAAGTGCTACTGCAGTATCAGCTGTCTTATTTTTCTCATCGAGAATAGGATTTACTTCTACAAATTCAGCAGATGAAATTAAATGAGAGGAATAAAGCATTTCCATAGCTAAATGACTTTCACGATAGCTTATACCTCCTGGTACCGGCGTTCCCACTCCAGGTGTATATAGCGGATCTAATCCATCTAAGTCAAGAGACAAATGCACACCGTCCACTTTACGTTCCAGGAAGTAAGTTATCGTTTGATTCATAACCTCGGTCATTCCTAGCTTATCTATTTCATGCATGGAGAAAACTTTAATACCTTTTTCTCTAATCAGTTCTCTCTCTCCCGGGTCTACAGAGCGGGCGCCAATTATAACTATATTCTCGGGTTTAATCTTCGGTGCAAATTCACGTATGTTCACTAAATCCTTGTGACCTAAGCCTATGCTTACGGCTAATGGCATACCATGAATATTTCCCGATGGAGAAGTTTCAGCAGTGTTTAAGTCTGCATGAGCATCGTACCAGATAACCCCTAGATTTTCATAATGATCAGAAAGACCTGCTAATGTACCGATAGCTATACTATGATCTCCACCTAGGACAAGTGGGAAATCACCTGCCTCTACAACCGCATGCACTTTATTGGCAAGAGCTGTATTAGCTTCAATCACCTGCTCTAAATTTCTTAAGGTAGTAGATGATTCTTTTTTTCTAGTCTGACTGATTAAAATATCCCCTTCATCCTTCACCGTATGACCAAGGTCAGTCAAGCGTTCCACTACTCCAGCATAACGAATTGCACTTGGTCCCATATCTACCCCACGTCTATTTTGGCCAAGATCCATGGGAACCCCTATAATTGTTAGATTTAATTTATTCATTATTTTATACCCCCTTTAGTTCATACACTTATTGTAATTCCTTAAAGGCAGTTGGCTCAACTTAGCATTTTCATGTATATTTATTCAATAATAATTGAAGATGATTTTTTGTTTCTGTCCATTCGTCATTTACAATCGAATATAAAACCGCGTTTCTGACGGTCCCGTTGGATCTCACACGTTCGTTCCTTAATACGCCTTCCTTGATGCCTCCAATTCTTTCAATAGCTCGCTGTGACGGTAAGTTTAACTCGTCAGTTTTAAACTGTACCCGAATCATCCCCAGCGTCTCAAAGCAATGCTGGAGCATCAAGAACTTACAGGTCGTATTTACATGAGTTCTCTGAAAAGCTTTCCCGTAAAAAGTAGAGCCAATTTCACAAGCACGGTTAACTTGATCTATCCCGTAAATCCTAGTAGTACCCATTATTTTTTTTGTATCTGTATGTTCCACTACATAAACAATTGCGGTTTGTTGACCTTGCATTTGATCAATGCCTGCCTGCAGCCAATCTCCTAGCTGTTCTTCACTTTCTACCCTATGTAACATATATTCAAATACACTAGGCTCATACAACTCCCACAGTAACGGTATATCGCTTTTCGTTAATAATCTTAATGTAACGTCCTCAAGGATTAAGCTTTCCATTTCCTCTCACAACCTCTTCACTTTTTCTATTTATATCGGAATGTCGAAGTTATTTTGTTATATATTTTAAACACAAAAAAACTCTTTTCAATTGAATGAAAAGAGTTAAGTATACACACATTAGAATTAAAATGGAGCCTAGCGGGATCGAACCGCTGACCTCCTGCGTGCAAGGCAGGCGCTCTCCCAGCTGAGCTAAGGCCCCATAATAGATAATAGAAAATGGCTGGGGTACCTGGATTCGAACCAGGGCATGACGGAATCAAAATCCGTTGCCTTACCGCTTGGCTATACCCCAAATACTGGTGGAGGGGGACGGATTCGAACCGCCGAACCCTAAGGAGCGGATTTACAGTCCGCCGCGTTTAGCCACTTCGCTACCCCTCCAGGCTATTATAAAAACTTTATGGTGGAGGATGACGGGCTCGAACCGCCGACCCTCTGCTTGTAAGGCAGATGCTCTCCCAGCTGAGCTAATCCTCCAAAACAGTAATCCTCTTTAAAAACCGGACAATTAATAGTTTAGCATAAGTATTACTTCAAAACAAGCACTTTTTTATGTACATTCCCTACTTTTATGTAAAATAGAAAAGCTTCCAACCGGATTTGAACCGGTGACCTCTTCCTTACCATGGAAGCACTCTACCTACTGAGCTATGGAAGCATAAAAATGGCTCCGAAGGTAGGACTCGAACCTACGACCAATCGGTTAACAGCCGATTGCTCTACCACTGAGCTACTTCGGAACGTTCTTATTATTTAAAGTACAAATATAATTATAACAAGTATACTTTAAATTTCAAGCTTAATTTAGGTATTTTTCCAATGAAATATTCAAGGTTCCAACATATAGAAGTTACCATCTTTTTGAATGATATTCTCTATATTTTATTTCATAGAAGATGCTTCACCATATTATATTGTCCATTTTTATTTAGAAATATGCATAGAAGAATTTTTTATTTAGAGTTTTTTTAATCTATTTTTTAATTCTTAATTATAGCCAAAAATTTAAGCTATTAATAGAGAACAGTGAAATTTAATATTGCTTTTTTATGTTTAAAGTAGAGTTGGTTTTCGCTCTAGACGTAAGCTTTCCGCGGGGGGAGTCGCCGTCTGCCTCTCCAATCAATAGAGTAATTAATGTTAGTATTTTATAGGTAGTGCATTCTATATAAAATTCAACGCTCATTAAAAGATTTAATTATTGCTAGGAGAGTGCTTTTAAAGTAGACGAATGGTACGAGCAGGAATCACAGCTGTCACAGAGTTTAAACGCCTTTTTGATCAGGCTCACGTAATTATTACTCGTAACTCTTTCCTTGCCCTATTCATAACATGCTTAAGTATTTTTGTAATTTCTGGGGAGAGATTGCCTTCTAAACAAAAAAACACCAGCCACAGTCGTTCAGTTCCTCGAACTCTTTGCCCCTCCGGCTTCTC
The DNA here is from genome assembly GCF_023713305.1 of Psychrobacillus sp. MER TA 171. Classification (NCBI taxonomy): domain Bacteria; kingdom Bacillati; phylum Bacillota; class Bacilli; order Caryophanales; family Bacillaceae; genus Psychrobacillus; species Psychrobacillus sp. MER TA 171. The sequence continues at coordinate 37,213 of NZ_JAMAWN010000030.1, forward strand.
GCTCATTTCTTTATGGAGAGAGTGCCTTCGGCTTTTTTTTGATACAGGACAAAACAAAAAAGCCGCCACCGATTACTCGGTAACGACTTTCTTTGGTGCCCAGCGACGTCCTACTCTTGCAGGGGCGACCCTCCAACTACCATCGGCGGCTGCGAAACCAGATGGGCGGCAGATTTCTTCGTCAGCCGCAGTCGTTCGGTTCTCGCGTATGCCATACGCTCCGAGCCTCTCTTCCTTGCTTTCTCGAACTCTTTGCCCCTCCGGCTTCTCGCTCACTTCCTTAGGGAGAGAGTGCCTTCGGCTTTTTCTGTAAAAGACAAAACAAAAAAGCCGCCACCGATTACTCGGTGACGACTTCCTTTAGTTGCCCAGCGACGTCCTACTCTTGCAGGGGGAGACCCCCAACTACCATCGGCGCTGAAGAGCTTAACTTCCGTGTTCGGT
>NZ_JAMAWN010000031.1:0-36950 GCF_023713305.1 Psychrobacillus sp. MER TA 171
TTGCGTCACCTCTAGTTAGTTTTACTCATTATACTATGATAAGAGGATGTAAGATAAAGAAAAAGCGATTGCGTGAACAGGTTCACGCAATCGCTTTAGTAATTTCATTGACTTTTTCAGTGCCCTCACGTATCATCGGGGTAACTTTATATTCTCCAATAAATTGGACAAGGGCTGATCTCCATTGGAGACCAGCCCTTGATTTGTATGAGGTAAAACATAATCTTTGAATTTTTAAATTTCATCCCGAATGTTCGGTGAATAATTTCCATGAAAGGTTTAAGCTTTCAATGCCGCGGTAAATTGTTCCACTGGTTGTCTTCTAACCTAAGCAACGTAAACCCTACCTTCTTTTACGTCCTTGCGACCCTATAATCGCTCCAGTGTGAATAAGTATGTTCAAAAACACGTTTGTAGAATGCCAAATTTCTTTTTTATGTTCTACCTAAATTGTTAACAACCTATAATATATCATTTTTTTTATTGAAGGTCAATAGATTTATGATAAACTATTCTAAACAATGACAAGGCTGGTGGGAAAATGGAAGTATGGGATACGTTTAATCATTACAGAGAGAAAACAGGAAAAACTCATATCCGTGGAGAAGAAATGGAAGAAGGGGTCTTTCATGAAGTTGTCCATGTTTGGATCATGAATGATGAAGGACAGCTTTTAATACAAAAACGTCAGGCTTGGAAAACAGGCTGGCCAAATATGTGGGATTGTGCCGCTGCAGGATCTGTATTAACTGGAGAGACCTCAGAAATGGCTGCGGTCCGTGAAACAAAGGAAGAGCTGGGAATTGATATAAATATGGAACAGGCAGAGGTTTTATTCACAGTTAAATTCTTACGAGGCTTCGATGATAATTATTTAATAAAACAAAATGTAGAGAAAGAGGATTTAAAGCTTCAATATGAAGAAGTGGCAGATGCTAAATGGGCAACGATTCAGGAAATAAAAGAAATGGTGAAGCGTGGAGAGTTTATTGCTTATCATATATTAGACAATGTATTTGACATAATAGCATCAAAAATTAGCTTAAGAAAAGCAACAATAGAAGATGCGCAAGTGCTATATGAAATTCAAAAACAAGTATTCCTGCCACTTTATAAAAAATATGAGGATCATCAAACGACTCCTGTATTACAAACCTTTGAACGATTTCAAGAACGCTTGCATCAAGGTATCTTTTATAAAATTATAGTAGAGGATGAATTAGCAGGTAGTGTACATGTGTACAAAAAATCATCGCAAACAATGCGTTTGCATATGATCAATATATTAGAAAGCTTTCAAGGAAAGGGTTTGGCTCAACAGGTAATGACACGGCTAGAAATGATCTATCCTGAAGTGACTAGCTGGGAGCTCGATACCATTCTCCAAGAAGAAAAAAACTGCTATTTATATGAAAAAATGGGCTATGTACGTACAGGAGAACAGAAAAAGATTAACGATAACATGACTTTAATTTCTTATGAAAAACATTCAGGACTTAGCCAATTACAACCTTTATAGGAGGAATACCGATGCCAGAAATCGATCATCAAGTATACATTAAGGAAAGTATTGTTAGAGTATTTGATACACTAACAACGGCAGAAGGATGGAACGCTTGGTTTACTGATCAAACATCAATACATCAAGAGTCAGATGGAACTGGTGAGATACGTTTGAAATGGACTGGCTTAGGTAAGGACAAAAAGGATTTAGTGGATGGCGGTAAGATATTGGAGACCATTCCGAATAAATCCTTCATTTTTCAATGGACTCCAGGAGAAAGTGTTACAACAATTGAATTTAAATTAGAACCTTATCGAGATGGGACACTTGTTGTATTTAAGGAAACAGGCTATTCCAATTCAGATAAGGATATAAAGGCCTGCTTGAACTGTGCAGTTGGCTGGGGAGAGACTTTAACACTTCTAAAGGTGTACTTGGAGGAGGGGCTAGTATACAAAGAGGAAAGTAAAGAAATTCAGCAATGCTAATAAGTCGCTAGAAAGAGAGAGCGACTTGTGGATTGTAGTAATCTACGGGTTGATTGTCGTAAAGTAAGGCTGGATTGTAGTAAATTATGGGATTATTGTTGTAATTTCTTTTAGAACGAGAGAGTTGCTGAGTGATTGTAGTAATTTATTGGTTGATTGTCGTAAAGTAAGGATGGATTGTAGTAAATTATGGGGTCATTGTCGTAAATTTTTCTAGAACGAGGAAAATCTGTATCAGAAACACTGGCAATTAAATAAAATTTTTTAATAATGACTGTAAACATTATAATAAGAAACTTTCAAATGGCTATTAAGAACATAAATAGATGATGAAATTGGGGTTGGTGACAGTTTTTAGCTTTGTTTATGCGAGTAAATTTATTAGCGCTTTATCGATGCCAAAGCTGTTCCCATTTATTGATTGGAGCAACCAGACGGCGACTCCTACGGGATGAGTGAGACAGATAAGACATCACAACCACGCGCGTTAGCGATGGGTGATGGCTTATCGCTCACCCCGAGGAAAGCGTCCGGCTGGGGCGGAAATCAATTCTACTCTCTGATTTAAGATTTCTTTGCATCATAAATCAACCCTACCCTTTAACATAGCCATATTTTATTACCCTGTAACTTGTTTTTTCTCTAAATATTTGTATATTGGATACGATTCTTAATGGAGCAAAGTTAATGTTTTGGACATAATAACAGACAACCGAAATGTGGGTCATGTTTTCTAAATCATACTTTAGAAAGTACCACGTATAATCACCTCTAATCTACTGTTCCTAACACATCTGTATTAGGAGGTTCATAACCCATCTGGCGTGCCATAACCATAATCTGTCCTTTGTGATGGAATTCATGAGTGATTGTATGCATGAGCAATTTACGAGGTGTCATTGATATCGGTTCTCCTCCTTCTCTCCAAGGAATCTGCCTCTTTATCGGCTTATCCATTTGTTGTGCGAATACTTCAAATACCTCATTTACATAAGAATCTACTTGTTCAAAGTGTACTTTTATTTCATTCCAACCGAGTTCCAACAGTTTTTCCTTTGAAGTGAGAGGTTTCTTTGTTTTCAATAAAACAAATGAGCCAAGCCAAGCATGATAACAGTCTGCTATGTGAACCAGCGTGTCTCTTACACTTTGCCAACCAAAGTTATTTTCTTGAGTAAAGTCACTTGGATCTAGTTCACTACAAAAATCAAGAAGTATCATTCGAGTCTGTCTAACCCACTCATATTCGTTTTGAGTCACTATACCCACCCCTTATAGATGTCATACCTTTATATTCTCTATTTCGAACTAGATTCCTTCTTAAACTAACCTTCACACGTGAGTTTAAACGTAACATTTAACACAATTCCACCTTACAAAAATCTACTCTTACCTTTAACATAGCTAAATAAAAAAAGTCTCAGAAATTTTACGAATGGTAAAATTTCTGAGGCTTATGAAATTTCTAATGAAATTGCATCATACTATCACAGGAGCAAAAAACTCCTGGTAGAGCTCTCGAAGAATTTTGTTTTCATTGCTTTGATGAACACCAAAGGAAAGGCTGACCTCTGACGATCCTTGGTTAATCATTTCAATGTTAGCTCCAGTTCGAGCAATGGCTGTGGCAGCTCTAGCTGCTAGGCCGGTGCTATTGTTCATGCCCTCTCCAACGACTACAATCATGGAGAACTCATGTCGGAAATGGGCATCTTCTGCGTGTAATTCCTCCTTAACCCTCTTTACTATTCTGTCCTCTTTTTCGGGTGTTAGCTGGTGGCTTCGAAAAATCACAGATATATCATCTAAACCTGAAGGAGTATGCTCATAGGAAATATGCTCTTCCTCTAGAATTTGAAGTAGCTTGCGGCCAAAACCGATCTCTCGGTTCATCAAATACTTACTGACGTATAGTATAGAGAATCCACTATCAGCTGAAATCCCAGTTATAGGTCTTCGATTCACTTTTCTGGATGAGACAATCTTGGTGCCAGGTGCAGAGGGGTTATTCGTGTTTTTAATGCATACCGGAATTTTAGCCTTGTATACCGGCATTAATGCTTCATCGTGGAATACAGAGAAACCGGCATACGAAAGCTCACGCATTTCTCGGTATGTGATTTCCTCTATTTCCACAGGACAGTTAACTACTTTCGGATTTGCACAAAAAACAGAATCCACGTCGGTAAAGTTTTCGTAAAGCTCAGCTTGAATAGAGGCTGCTAATATGGATCCGGTTATATCTGATCCACCTCTATCAAAAGTCCGTAGTAAGCCCTTTTTTGTATAACCAAAAAATCCAGGGAAAACAATCACTTCACTAGTATTTTTTAGACTCGTATGGAGGTTTTGATAAGCCTCCGGGAGTGCCATTGCCCGCTCGGGTAAGTCATTTATTAACAGACCTGCTGACTTAGGACACATGTATCTAGCTGGAATTCCGATGCTTGTGAAATAAGTAGAAATAAGCTTCGCATTATTATCCTCTCCGCTTGCTTTTAAGGAATCCATAAATAAACTATGATTTTCTTGTTTCATAGATAGCCTTGAACGTAAATCCTCTTCAATTACATCACAAATGAGTAAATCTAAGTCTAAGCCTAGAGCAATTTCCTTGTAGCGATCTAACACAGCATCAAGGCAAGGCTCTACATTTTCACCATGTAAGGCAGCGTTGCCTAGGTTTATTAATAAATCGGTCACTTTTTTATCTTGTTCAAAACGTTTGCCTGGTGCTGAAACGACTACGTATTTTCTTTTAGAATTAGCCTTTACGATTTCAGCAACCTTTTTAATTTGTTCTGCGCTCGCTACCGATGTTCCTCCAAATTTACTTACGATCATCTCATCAAATCCTTACTATTTTCGATTAATTGTATTTATGGGAAAAACAAATGATTTTATACAGTGTACAAATATTAATCATGTTCGTCAATACGTTAGTCAATATTTAATAAAAAATATTTCATATAAGTGTATGATTCTGTGATTAATTATATTATTGTTCGTAATTAGGTTATTTAATTAAATAAAACAACGGATTGTCCATCTTGAATCATTTTATATACGAATAATAAATATTTTTAATTTTTTAAAATAGCATAATATCAACGTTTATATACGATGTAATAAAATGATAGCGTTTTCAAGTTTTCAAACTATATTGACAACTAAAAATATCCTGCGTATGATAGGGATAATTCAATAAGTGATAAACGATTTTGACAGAGATAAGCTTTACATTTTGTAAATCTACAGAGAGCTGATGGTTGGTGCAAATCAGTGGTTTCGTATGTGAGGTAGCACTCTTGAATCGGTGGGCTGAAGTCAGTAGGCTCATCCGTGAATGCGCGTTAAGCATGTGACTTAAGAGGCTGCAGTATGTTTGCAGTAAATTTGGGTGGTACCGCGTGAGTTATTTTAGCTCTTCGCCCCTTACATTAATGTAGGGGACGAAGGGCTTTTTTGTTTTTCCAAAATAAGGAGGAGATTTGTATGCTTCAAGATCAAACCATTTTACGTATTCCAGGACCAAGTCCAATTCCACCGAGTGTGCAACGAGCGATGAATCAATCAATGATTGGTCATAGAGGAAAAGAAACCTCAGATATGCTTAAGCGTATTACCCCTGGTTTGAAGAAAGTGTTTGGTACAGACCAAGAGGTTGCCATTATTGCTGGGAGTGGGACTGCAGGTTTAGAAACGGCAGTTGTGAATGTCGTAAAGCCAGGGGAAGAAGTGCTTGTTGTAGTAACAGGTGCGTTTGGAGATCGTTTCACTAAGATTTGTGAGGCCTATCATATTAAAACACACGTATTAAGTACTGAATGGGGCAAGGCATTAGATCCACAAGAAGTTAAGGCATTTCTAGTAAAGCATCCACAAGTAAAAGCAGTATTTTCTACTTATTGTGAGACATCCACTGGAGTTTTAAATCCAATTGATCAGCTAGCTTTAGCCGTACAAGAGGTGTCAGAGGCTTTAATCGTAGTAGATGGAGTTTCATGTGTGGCAGGAGTAGAAACAAAAATGGATGAGTGGGGAATCGATGTAATGGTCACTGGTTCTCAGAAGGCATTCATGCTTCCTGCAGGTTTAACGTTCGTCGCTGCTAGTGCAAAAGCTTGGAAAGTGATCGAAGAAAACGATCAGCCTAGATTTTATTTGAACCTAAAAAAATATAGAGATAATTTACTAAAAGATACTACACCGTTTACTCCCGCCTTATCATTATTATTTGGACTTGAGCAGGTGCTGAACTTATTGGAGACAGAAGGTCTTGAAAACGTATATGCTCGCCATGAGCTAATGAAAAATATGACTCGTGCAGCGTTTAAAGCACTAGACATTCCATTACTGACAACAGATGAGGATGCTTCCCCAACTGTTACGGCTGTTCAGCCAGAGGATTTTGATGCAGAAGAGTTCCGTAAGATTCTGAAGAATGAATTCGCGATATCCATAGCAGGCGGCCAGCAGCATTTAACGGGCAAAATCTTCCGAATTGGGCATATGGGCTATTGCTCTCCAGCAGATCAGCTGCAGATCATTAGTGCGATAGAGATAGCTCTAAAAAAACTAGGTAAGGATATTGAGCTTGGAAAAGGAACAGCAGCGGCGCAACGAGTTTATTTAGCATAAGTAAAACTTAATGAGAAGGAGCAGATGAATGATGACTTACAATATACTAATTAGCGACCCACTTAGCGAGGATGGTATTTTCCCTTTAAGGGAGGCAGAGGGATTTAATATAGTAGTAGATACAGATCTAACCCCTGATCAGCTGGCAGAAAAAATTGGAGAATTCGATGCTTTGCTTGTGCGAAGTCAAACTCAGGTTACTCGGGAAATTATTGAAAAGGCAACGAACCTAAAAATTATAGGCAGAGCTGGAGTTGGAGTAGATAATATCGATCTTCCTGCAGCAACAGAGCGTGGAATTATTGTTGTTAATGCACCGGATGGCAACACCAACTCTGCTGCTGAGCATACTATTGCAATGTTAATGTCGCTTGCTAGAAAAATTCCGCAAGCATTCCATTCCTTAAAAAATAAAAAATGGGATCGCAAAACGTATATTGGAGTAGAGGTAAAGAATAAAACATTGGGTGTCGTTGGATTTGGTCGAATCGGTCAAGAGGTTGCAGTTCGTGCAAAGGGTCAACGAATGAACGTAATTGCCTACGATCCTTTCTTAACTCCTGAAAAAGCAGAGAAGCTTGGCGTACAATTTGGTACAGTGGAGGATGTTATTAAAGCAGCAGATTTCATCACTATACATACTCCTTTACTTAAAGAAACACGCCACTTAATTAATAAGGACGCATTTGAAAAGATGAAGGACGGTGTACAAATCATTAACTGTGCCCGCGGCGGAATTATCGATGAGGATGCTTTATACGATGCGATTCTTTCTGGTAAGGTGGCTGGGGCAGCACTAGATGTGTTTGAAGAAGAGCCATTCGTAGAGCATAAGCTGTTAACATTGCCACAGGTTATTGCTACCCCACATTTAGGGGCTAGCACAGTAGAAGCACAAGAAATAGTAGCGATTGATGTGTCATACGATGTAGTAAGCTTTTTAACAGAAGGAGTCGTAAAAAATCCAGTTAATCTTTCTTCAGTACCGAAGGACATATTGGCAAAAATTGAACCATATTTCAACCTGGTCGAACAGCTTGGATCCTTCTTGAGCGATTTAGTGGAGGGACCTCCAGAAGAAATAAATATTACCTACGCTGGCGAGCTTTCTAATTTTGATACACGCCCATTATCTCGAAACGCAGTTAAGGGCTTCCTAAAAAGCAAGTTAGGCGAGTCTGTAAACGATGTGAACGCAAAATTCCTTGCTGATCGTCTTGGCATTTCTATTAATGAATTAAAAACCACAAACTCTAAAGGATTTACAAGTCTAATTACAGTGGAAGTAAAAACTGCTACTGAATCACGGAAAGTGTCTGGTACATTATTGAATGGACTAGGAGGACGAATCGTTCGAGTGGATGACTTTATCGTAGATGTGGTCCCTAACGGATATTTACTATTTATCCGTCATAAAGACCAACCAGGTGCAATCGGGCGTGTAGGCATGCTGCTTGCAGAGGAAGGCGTGAATATTGCAACGATGCAGGTGGGACGCTCTGAAGTAGGCGGTGATGCAATCATGATGCTTACAATCGACAAGCATATAGAGGGTAAAGGCATTGAGAAACTAAAAGGACTAGCAGATATATTCGATGCAACACCTATAGATTTATAAGTGAAAATTTAAAAGCTTAGTTTAAAATTGAAAAATCATCTCTCGAGGTCTTCTAAAGAGGTGATTTTTTATTGGATATTTATGTTAAAATTATTATATGTGTTGAAGGTCTGCCTCAAACTACTTTCTCACAAGGAATATTAAACTTGCCTTCTTGGGTATATACTCTATTTCATAGAGGAGATAAGTTCTAAATCTGACATAATAAAAAGGAGTCTAGCTCATACATATGGTCATCCTAATTATCATCTTCACATTGCTGCTTTATGGCGGTCTCGTCTATTATATTGGCTGGCGGGGATATCGCTGGCTCCGTCCGGAATCGTCAAGTCGCCGCTTCAAATTACTTTACAGCTTCATCGTAGTACTGGCAGCCAGCTCTTTAATTGTCGGTTTTACATCGGGAATCACCTTTATAAATATTGTGGGTGCTTACTGGATGGCCTGCTTTTATTTACTGTTGCTATTAGTTCCTCTTGCTCATATAACAGTTATCCTATTACGTTATACCAGGCTACCGAGACACAGTACACAAAAGTGGGCAGGTTTCGTCACTTTGGGTCTAGTTGTTTTTTTTCTTGCATACGGCACATATAACGCATACAGTCCCATTGTTCGTAGCTATGATATTAAGATAGCTAAAGGCTCCTCAAATCTGGATGGTCTTCATATTGCATTGGCAGCAGATACACACTTTGGTTTGCTGTCTGGTAAAAGTCACGCTGAGCGGTTAGTTAAGGAAATCAATGCACTCAATCCAGATATAATCTTACTACCTGGTGATCTCTTTGATGATGATATTCAACCATTTTTTGATCAGAGAATAGATCAGATATTATCTAAGCTTGATGCACCTTACGGAGTTTATGCATCGCTTGGCAATCATGATAGGCATGACGGTACCATGCAGGAACTAATAGATGCATTGGAGAACAGCGGAATCAATATACTTTACGATGATATAGTAGAGGTTCAAGGGAAATTTACGCTCATTGGTCGAAAAGACCGCATCGACAAGGACAGGTTACCTTTAGATTCACTGATGGATGATGTGAACCTTTCAAATCCAACTATTTTATTGGATCACCAGCCATATGAGCTTGATATTGCACAGCAGCAAGGCATTGACTTGATGGTGTCAGGTCATACGCATGGGGGACAAGTCTTCCCAGGCAATTTAATTACTAGTGCTATTTATGAAAATGATTGGGGACATCTGCAAAAGGAAACGATGCATTCTGTTGTGACATCCGGTTTTGGCTTTTGGGGTCCGCCGATTCGGATTGGTACACGCTCAGAGATAGTGATGATACAAATCGAGTTTGAATAAATGGTGCTGTTCCAAGCTGCAAAGTGACATTCCAAATAGAAGGGGCAATAAGTCTAGAGAGGCCATCGACGTAAACGATGGGTTAAGGCTTATTGCTCACCACACGAGAGAGGGAGGCGAATAAATTCTACTTTATTAATTTGAACTCCCTGAAATAAATCCAATACCAGTACCTACCCATATTCCTATTAATATACTAATTGTAAATAATCCGATTCCCATGCCTTCCCAACCACCAACTCCAATTACGCTAAAAATAATTACCCCAATGCAAATCATACTTAGTACAGTAGAAGTGGAAAATAAAGATTTTCTTGAAACTTTACGAGATGTTATAAACATCCCAATTGCAAACACAATTCCGCTAAGCAATATAGGAGTCCATCCTTCTAACATCAAAGCATCCATTTCATTACCTCCTGTGAAGTTTTTCAGCAACATACCTAAGATTTTTACTTGAAAAATTTCATCTTAACTTTATTTATTCATAGTTAACTTTAATGGGACCATATCGCGACCAGCCATCGTATCCACTAAATTCGAACTTTAAAAATCCAATGGGTTCTACTTCATGTATCGTTAAAACAACTACTGCTTTTGATGGTTCTCTTGTTTTATAATAAGCTAAACTCTCTTCCGCTTTTCCACCGTTATCAATGTAATAATGTAAATATAAACTTGTATCACTTGATTTAATCTCTTTGCTGCTTCCAGTAATTTGGGCTGACTCTCCAGCTTTAAGACTTTTTATCGTCCCGACCTCTTCAAAGCCTCCGTAAGTGGCACTATATGAAAAAATTAAATTAGATAGATCTTGATTACTCAAATTATTAACCTCTATAGTAACTCCTTTATCATAATCTCTAAACTCTCCTTGGTTTTCCATTTCCCAAGTGTATAAAACATAATAAATAAATATTACAAATGCAACGATTGGCAATGTAAAAGTAAGTACTACAGCTCCAACTATCTTCTTCAAAATAATACCCGTCTCCCTTTCGAGGATATACTCTTTTTATGACCATAATTCTTATTTTAACATAAATATCCAATTCAAAGGTTTACCTGAAAATAAACGAGTGGAGTATTCTGAAATAATTTTTTTGTAGTAGCGTTATATAAGCAAACTGTTAAAAGGCAAGAGTGCTGATTTAACAGCATTCTTGCCTAATTTAAAATTATATAATTATTGTTCTAATATATTAAGTAGATCATGTAAACTTTTAATAGTATACGTAGGCTGAATTTCCTCCGATACCGGCTTAGCTTCTCGATTGATCCATACGGATTGAATACCCGCACGAGATGCTCCAAGGATATCGGTCATTAAATTGTCTCCAACCATTAATACTTCTTCCTTGCTAACTGAAACAAGCTCAAGGGCATGCTCAAAAATAGATGGATCTGGTTTTCCTTTTCCGAATGCCCCAGAGATTATAATATGATCAAAGTATGGTGAAATTTCTGGAGTAATTTCAAGCTTTGTGTTTTGCAGGCTTGGTGAGCCATTTGTCATTAGTAGTAGCGTATAGTTATTCTTTAATTTGTCTAGTACTTCAAATGTTTCTTCATATACAAAAGGACTTTCCTTGCGCATACGTGGAAAATAACTTGCTAGTTCCTTTCCAAGGGTCTCGTCCTCGACGCCAAGCTTTTGTAAGCCTTGTGTCCATGCATGTTGTTGATAGTCAGCGATTAGTAGCTTCATCTTTTGAAAATCTTCTCCTGGATCATCAAATGTGCCCCATAGTCCCTCAAAAGGATTAATACCAATCATTTGGGTGAATGGACGTGTTTCATATGAATCATATAACTGGCTTGCCGAGTCACGAACGGATTTTTCGAGCTCTTTGGAATTTACGCTAGCCTTTGCAGCAGCATAATCACAGGTTTTCTGAAAAGCCGTTTCTACGCTTTTCTTGTCCCATAGTAAGGTGTCGTCCAAATCAAAAAATACAGCTTTTTTCTTCATCTATGTACCCCCTCCACTAACTTACTTATTACTTTACCTCAGTAAAGGGAGATATGTCACTAGCGTTAGCTAAAATGTTAATAATGTATTGAGCGGGCCATCTGTACGAATAATATCTTCTATTGATTTAATAGGAATCGGAAAGTAAGGAAATCCATATACATAAGGGGTAATCTCGTAGAGTTGAAAATAAATGACGATAGTATGATCGGCCAGATAGTAATCCTGGTCTGGTCTGATAGTAGTAAAATCCTCCAAAAGAGGAACCTCCCAAGCTTCTATTTTCATCGAAATAATTTGAGATAGCTTCTCTACATAATTACTATTTGGGTTAAACAAGTCCTTTAATGAATATTGCTTTCCAGTCATAACATCGAAGGTTAGGGACTTAGTAATAGTTAAACCATGAGCACCTCCTGTAAAGGAATAAACGGTAAGGCTTAAGCTTAAAATATTTCGCTCGTTTGTCTTAATTTCATAAGTTCCTACCATCTCCACTAATGACTCATTATAAAAGCCCTGTTCAATAAGGAGGTTATTTAAAAGAGAAACAATATCTCCATTAATCTTTTTTTCTGTTAAAGAATGAGGTAAGTTAGTAATATGAGGAATATTAACAGAAATGTTAGGTTTTGAATGGGTAATGTTTTTGTTTGTAACGCAAACTGGAAAATCCACTGTTCACAACCTTTCAAACATAATAGTAATTATATGAATGAAAGGAGTTTCATATGTTTTTAAAAAGAATAATGATTAGAACGGATCAAGAAATATCAAAGGATGAATATCCCTTTACTATACCTACAATCCAGAATTTTAGGGAACTTGAATTGACCAATAGCGTCACCTTCTTTGTAGGTGAAAATGGCACAGGAAAATCGACTCTACTAGAAGCAATTGCAGATCAATGTGAGTTTAATACAGCAGGTGGTGGCCGAAACAACTACTATGAGGTAGATGCAGCAGAGAGTGCATTAGGAAAACATTTGAAGCTCTCTTGGATGCCAAAGGCGACGAACGGCTTCTTTTTACGTGCAGAGACATTCTACCAATTTGCTTCCCATGTGATGGAAAGTGGAAGTGTTGGATCGTATGGAGGGAAATCACTTCATGAACAATCACATGGTGAATCATTTCTATCCTTATTTTTACATCGCTTTAATGGAAGAGCTATTTATTTATTGGACGAGCCAGAAGCAGCACTTTCCCCGCAAAGACAGTTGGCCTTTTTAAAAATAATGCATGACTTAATACAAGAAGAGGATTGCCAATTTATCATAGCTACACATTCTCCTATTATTTTAGGCTTTCCAGAGGCAACAATTTATAGCTTTGATGCTGGACATATTGAAGAAGTGGAATATGAACAAACAGCACATTATCAAACAACTAAATATTTTCTAGATCACCGGGAGAAATTTTTAAAAGAGTTATTGGAAGGTGATTAGATGCCAGTGATTATAGATTATTTAGATGAGATGCTTTATGCTATTATGATTTTTTTACCGGTCCTTATTATTTGGCGGCTCATTCGATGGAAACGACGTGGTTTTCATTTAAGGGAAGGGTTATATGAGCTGGGCGTGCTATTTCTAATTGCAGTATTAGTGGGATTATTTTCGCAGACAATTGTTCCTAAGCCTGAAGAGGAGCAAGCATATGTGCATAGTATTAACTTAGAATTATTTCGAGTAATAGAGGAAACTTGTAACGCTATTATTTACTTAGGGTATTGGGAACCCTTTTATATTAACTTCCTTGGCAATATAGTTTTGTTTGTACCAATAGGCTTTCTTTTTCCACTTCTTTTTAGGCGTATGGAGATTTTCCCCTTTCCTGTACTCATTGGCTTCTTTATTTCGCTATTTATAGAAATCGTACAGATTCCACAAAATAGAAGTAGTGATGTAGATGACCTTTGGTTAAATAGCTTAGGAGCACTAGTAGGTTATATCTTTTATCTAATTATTAAAAGGAAATTTCCTGTTTTTTGTAGGGTGTTCAAAAAAAATCAACCTACGAGTTTATAATGGTTCCGGTTTGGGTAAATATGAATCGGACAGTATAAAGCAAGGAGACATCAAGAATGATGATACAGAAGGACACACAAACAGAAAAAAGAAGAGACAATATTATAGAGGATTTAGTAAACAAAGGTGTTTTTAAAATTGATGGAAAACAATTATATGAACTGAATTTTTATCAATTAATGAAGCAATATATAAATGATGAGAAACAAACAAATTAGTGCCTATTAAAAGGCACTTTTTTTAATTGCATTAATCTACTTATATGGCTAATGGTCGATAATAAAAATGTGGTACACTTGATTCAAACACAGATGAGGTGGAGAAAAACTTGACAGTTATACAGAATTTAAATGAAACATTACAAAAAAAATGGGCAGAGGCTGAATTTGCATTTGAAATGCCTATCCAAACCCAACTAATCCCGCATATGCTTAACGGTTCAGATATAGTAGCAGAGTCCCCGACAGGAACAGGTAAGACATTGGCTTACGTTCTTCCTTTACTACAAAAGGTTGATCCTTCTAAAAAACAGATACAAGCGCTAGTCGTAGTCCCTTCACAAGAATTAGGGATGCAAATTGTAGAGGTATTTAGAGAATGGGCGTCAGGAACGGGTGTCTCTGTAGCTCAATTAATCGGTGGAGCGAATATTAATCGTCAAATTGAAGGATTAAAGAAAAAGCCAAATATTGTAGTTGGGACACCAGGTAGGCTGCAGGAGCTTGTCAAAGTGAAAAAGCTGAAAATGCATGAAATTAATACCATCGTATTAGACGAAGGAGACCAGCTCCTAAGCAGAGAGCATCGTACAACTGTAAAGGGTTTAATAGATGCAACTGTTGAAAGACAGCTTGTCGTAACATCAGCTACAATCACGGAGGAAATAGAGCTAGTTGCAGAGCGTATGATGAAGGACCCTGTCCGAATCCATGTGACAGCTGAGGAAGTGCCAGCTAAAGGCGAAGTCATCCATAGCTTTGTTAAAACAGAAACGAGAGACAAAACAGAGTTTTTAAGAAAGCTGTCGCACTTACCAGGCATGAGAGGGCTAGCATTTGTGAACAGCTTAGATCAGCTGCTTATGAAGGATTATAAGCTCTCCTACAGAGATGCACCTATCGTTTCCTTGCATTCGGAGATGAAAAAAGAGGAACGTAAAAAAGCATTAGATGATTTTAAAAATGGTAAAGTGAGTATCTTAATAGCGACGGATGTTGCAGCTAGAGGATTAGATATTTCTGGACTTACACACGTCATTCATGTAGATGTTCCACATTCTATTGAGCAGTATCTACATCGTTCAGGACGTACGGGACGAGCAGGCAAAAATGGAGAAGTTTTAACACTTTTATCATATAACGATGAAAAAACCTATAAAAAATGGACAAAAGAGATTCCGGGTAAAGCCGTTCAAAAAATATGGTATCGTGGTGAATTAATAGAAGGTTCATCCAAAACGATCGATAAAAAGGGGAAGTAAGTAATGGGGTTCCAACAAAATCTTGAGGAATATGCTGAGTTAGTAGTTAAGGTTGGCTTGAACATTCAAAAGGGACAACCGCTTTTAATTAATACCACTACAGATACGATTGATTTTACCAGACTTATTGTTAAAAAGGCATATGAAGCAGGAGCAAAAAGAGTTGAGGTCAATTATACAGATGAAGTAAATGCTAGATTGTTTTATGATATGGCACCTGATGAAGCATTTCATGAAGTACCAAAATGGGTGGTTGCACAGCGAGATGAATTAATTGAAAATAAAGGTGCCTTGTTATGGATTGATGCAGATAATCCAGATTTGCTAGAGGGAGTGGCGATAGATCGTATTTCGAACTATCAAAAGGCTTCAGGTAAGGCATTAGAAAATTACCGCAAGGCTGTAATGAATGATGTGATCACTTGGTCGATTGTAGCAATGCCTTCTAAAAAATGGGCAGCAAAGGTATTTCCTAACCTAGACGAAACAGAACAAATGGATGCATTATGGGAGCTTATTTTCAAAGTAGTGCGCATTGGAAAAGGAACTGCGGTTCAGCAATGGCAGGAGCATATTAACAATTTAGAGTCACGTGCAGCATTATTGAATGAGAAAAGATATAAAAAACTGCATTACAAGGCAGAAGGTACAGATATTGAAGTGGAATTGCCAAAAGAACACATCTGGCAATCTGGAGCTAGTAAAAACGCTCAAGCAGTGCCATTTATCGCGAATATGCCTACTGAGGAGGTTTACACTGCGCCACTCAAAACTGGTGTGAACGGTTTTGTAAGCAATACTAAGCCTTTTGTCTACCAAGGGAACGTGATTGATGGCTTCAAATTGACATTTAAAGATGGTGAGATTGTTAAGGTTCAGGCAGCTTCTGGTGAGAAGCTTCTGCAAGAGCTGATTCAAACGGATGAGGGCGCAAAATATTTAGGTGAAATCGCGTTGGTACCACATGAATCTCCTATTTCAGCATCTAATGTATTGTTTTTCAACACTTTGTTTGATGAAAATGCCTCAAATCACTTTGCTATCGGAGAAGCTTACCCGACTTGTGTAGGGGGAGCTAGAGGTTTAACAGCGGAGGAATTAGAAAAAATGGGTATTAACACTTCTATCGTCCATGAGGACTTTATGATTGGAAGCGCAGGTATGGATATAACAGGCGAATTAGCAGATGGAACGAAGGAACCAATCTTTATTAAAGGTGCATGGGCATTTTAAGGAGCTGATCTTCAGTGAAAAGATGGATAAGTTTACTTATGATTCTTTTAATTTTATCTCCTGTGTATTCAGTAGAGGCAAAGTCGCCAGAGGTTTATATTCCTTTAGGTGATTCACTTGCCGCGGGTCAAACACCAAATATGGCAATTGATGCAGGATATACCGACTTAATTTCACAAGAGTTGAAGAGGGCCAATCTGCTTGGATTCTACTCTAAAGGACTAGCATTTCCAGGATATACAACTAGTGATGTCTTGAAAACCGTTCAGTCAACTGAAGCGAAGGAACTTCTGGCAAATGCCACACTTGTTACCATCTCTGCAGGGGCTAACGATTTGTTAAGGCTAGTTCAGGTTAAGCCTGCAAGTGGGATGGTCGCTTACTCGCAAGTTTCCGCCAATTTTGCACTAAATAATGTTAGAAAAAATATGCAAGAAATCATAACAGAAGTTCAAGCTACTGCACCCAAGGCTAAAATATATGTGATGGGATACTATTTTGCATATCCGCATGTGCATGAGTCTCAAAAAGAAGGTGTCGGCAAAGAGTTAGATAAGCTACACACGATTCTACAAACTGTAGCAGAGCAAAATGGAGCAACTTATATCTCAGTGGATGAGTCATTCGATGGGAAAGAAAAAGAATTAGTACCAAGTGTTGGTGATGTTCATCCTACACTAGAAGGCTACCGTCAAATGGCTAACTCGTTCTTTAGTAAGTACAACTCCCGTATGCTTGTGTATGAGCACGAATTGCCTAAGCCTAATCCGTTAACTTTTGAAGAGCTTATAGAAAATAGAAACCAAAGTAATAATGGTTCAACGCAAACGCAAGCAAATGCACTGCCAATTAATCGCTATCTATCGTTTACAAACGGTAATTATATAGCTGTGGTTTTGCAACGTATTTTATCATAAAACACATTGCTCAAAAGGGTTATGAGCAATCAACTTAGCTGAGAACTTCAAGAACCCCCAATTTTATGGTTCATAAAATTGGGGGTTCTTTTTTAGCAAATAGTAAAAGACTAAAGACAAACTCAAATATCTTAGAGTTTGTCTTCAGTCTTTAATTTCTTTTATATAGCGTTAGCGTAAAAAGTTCAGCGCTTTACTGTTTTTTTCGATTTCAATACTTTACGAACAATTGGATATACTACTGGTGCCCATTTAATAGCTGACTTAACTAATCTGCCTACTTTCATAATCAATCCGCTCCTTGCTTTTCTATACTTATCTTATTCCCATTTTAGAAGCAATTAAACATCATGACGTAATACCTTGATTCCCTGGACAATGTTCCAAATGAACAGAACTATATTAATCAACGTATATAAGCCTATAAAAATTAATGCTGTAGTCATGCTAGACCACATGTTTGTTGTGTCGCCTGAATAACTAAGTGGGGAAAAGTTTGCAAATACTGCTAACATAAGAAACACAAAGAAAATAGTAGGAATAATATGTGAGATTAAAGACCTTTTTGCATGGTATTTTACCCCTTTATCTGTCGTAAGGAAGTAAACAATTATTGGAAGAATAAAGGGAGCAAATAAAATAGAAAAATAGGTTGATGCACTTAAAATTTTATTGGTATCCATACATGGTCTCCTCACATATTCTCGCTACTTTTTTAATTAATCTAAGACAAACTTAACAAGTATGTCTTTATATTCCTCAACGGATGAAATAGAAACCGATTCCTGATCCCCGTGCCAATCAGAGCCGCTTGGCCCGAACTCTATGGCTACCGCACCCTTCGCTGCATAATAACGAGTATCTGCAGCACCATGCTGTCCGAATAGGGTAGTTGGGGTTTGTCTGATAGCGTTACAAGTAGCTAAAAGCTTCTGGATATACTTATCATCTTCTTTATTAGTGATAGCTGGAGTATGACCTTGGAAATGTATTTCACTGCCAGGGTATTTCTCTAAAAGGCTTCTTAACTCTTTGGAGATTTCCTCGACGTCTTGTCCAGGAACAAACCTTAAAGAATAACTTATGATACATTCGTCTGGTACCATATTATATCGGTCTCCTCCTTCTATTTTTGCCAAATTTAGAGAAGGATATTCATAATATTCATTACTAGCCTGCATGAACGAGCATTTTCTTAAGTCTTGGTCAAATAACATGGCTTTTTCAATTGCATTTACTCCTTCCCACGGACGGCTGCCATGAGCAGATTTACCTTTTAGGTGAACATCCCATTGTAAAATACCCTTTGCTTGGAGTCCGATGTTAACATGAGTTGGCTCACCGCAAATAACAAAATCACCATGATAACCTTGTTCAACCAAGTGCTTGGATGTTTTTCCTCCTGTTTCTTCATCGGTAGCTATGTGTAGCTGTACTTTTTTGGTAAGTAACTCTTGTTTTTCTGATAGAACAGCGAAAGCTTCCATCATTGCAGCAACACCAGCCTTCATATCAGCTGAGCCACGCCCATATAGTCGGTCTTCTACAATTTTCGGTTCAAATTGCTCTGGGTTTCCTGGAACTACGTCAATATGACCGTTCCAGATTATAGTTTCCTCACCTGTTCCAATTTCAGCTACAAGCATTTGTTTGTTGTTTAGCTCATACGTTTTTGTTATAACGCCTCTTTTTTCTAGCCAATTTTTACAGTATTGCAGTGCTTCATTTGCACCTTCCAAATTATCACTCTTTATTTTAATTAGATCTGTTAGTAAATTAATCAATTATTACACCCCTAATAATAAATTTGTATTATTATATAATACCAATCGGGGTTGCATTCTAAACACCTATCGGATACAATGAACTCAAATAAAATAAATTCGAAACCACAAGGGGCGTCGCTACAAAGCGGCTGAGATAGTACCCTTAGAACCTGTAAGTTCATACTTGCGTAGGGATGTGGATGGAAACTGGCAATCGCGCGATGTCTGGCTCTGTCCCTTCGGCGTTTTTTTGTGGTCAAAAAAGGGGATTACAATGAGAAATCAACGTGTTGTGTTACTCGTGGAGATTGCTATTTTTGCAGCATTAGGCTATGTATTAGATTTAATTGGTTTTGGTATGCCACAGGGAGGCAGTGTTACATTTGTTCTCGTTCCAATCATATTAATTGCCTTTCGTCGAGGTATAGTGGCAGGCGTAGTGACCGGCTTTTTAATAGGGCTGTTGCAGGTTGTGACAGGACGCTTTTATCCAGCACCCTTATCATTTGAAATAGTAATTATGCAAGTAGGTATTGATTATTTTATAGCATTTATGGTTGCAGGGCTTGCAGGATTATTAAGACCAGCATATATTAAAGCATATGAACATCAAAATAAGATGAAAATGACAATAGCGGTTGTGCTAGGTGCTTTAATTGCTTCATTTTTACGTTATTTAGCCCACGTATTATCGGGGATATTATTCTTTGGGGAATTTGCTGAGGGCCAAAATGTTATCGTATATTCATTAGTTTATAATTCTACTTATATGATACCTGTATTTCTATTTGCAGCTTTTATCTGTTCGATCCTATTCGTAAAAGCCCCGCGCCTATTACTCCCGAAGTCATAAGATATATGATATGATATTCATACATCTAAGTGAAGAAGGGATCTTGTAAAGATGATAGTAAAGACAAATGAAGAATTAGAAATGTTAAAAAAAATTGGTCACATTGTAGCTGAGGTAAGAGATGCAATGAAGGCAGCAACAAAACCAGGCGTGACTACTAAAGAACTTGATGAAATTGGCGGTAAATTATTTAAAGATAAAGGCGCTGTTTCCGGCCCAATGGGAGAGTACGATTTCCCGGGGTATACTTGCATAAGTGTCAATGAAGAGGTTGCACATGGAATTCCAGGCTCTCGAGTGATTAAAGAGGGAGACCTTGTTAATATTGATGTTTCCGGTTCATATGAAGGTTTCTTCGCAGATACTGGTATCTCGTTTGTAGTAGGAGATGGCTACGAGGATAAGGAAAAACTTTGTCGGGTAGCAGAAAGTGCATTTAATCGTGCTATGACTAAAGTAAAAGCAGGTTCTCGTCTTAACCAAATAGGTAAGGCAGTGGAAAGAGAAGCAAAAGAAAACGGTTTACATGTCATCATGAATCTTACTGGTCACGGTATTGGGAAGTCCTTGCATGAAGCACCTCAGCATGTGTTGAATTATTATGATGCATGGGAGTCAACAATCTTAAAAGAAGGAATGGTTCTAGCAGTGGAGCCTTTCATTTCCGAAAAGGCAGAACATATCGTTGAATCAGGTGATGGCTGGACATTTGTTACTCCAGATAAATCCTTAGTTGCTCAAATCGAGCATACGGTAATCGTTACAAAAGACCAACCAATTATTTTAACTAAAATAGATTAAATAAAAAACGCTAACGAAATTTAATTTTTCGTTGGCGTTTTTTTTATAAATAGTATTCCAACCACTAAGACTGCGCTTAGGAAGAGGGAGGCTGCAGATATTAATAATTCATTTACATTATGACGTACAGCGATTCCAATGAAAGCCCATATAAAGACTAGAACGATTGCTCGGTCATCATAATGATATCTAAAGTGTAAGGCAATTGCAGTAGCTAACGTTAGGAATATAACGACCCATAAAGAAGTAGTTATTCCAAAGCCGCTAAACTCATAATATGTTAAAACATAATCAAGATTTGCTATAGTGGCTACAAAAATCCATCCTAGGTAAATGGAAATAGGTATTCTTCTTTTCCAATTGGATTCACTACTTGAGTAAGTTAAATATAAAAGGAATAAGGACCAAAGCAGCGCTAGTATTGTAATTAAAGCATAGCTAAAATGCTCATAATGCCATAGTAGAATCCAAGAAATATTAAATAGGCACGTTGCTAGAAATAATACTACTCTTTGTAAGGGAATCTTATGTTCAATTCTATATTCTCTTATAATATTCCATATCCAAAATGCTAATAGTATATAAATAACAATCCAGATGGAAAATACATAACCAGCAGGTGTAAAGAGGGCTGGAATTCTAGCAGAGATTTCCCCAGTCGTTTGACCATTAATAGGTAACGTATTAGCAAGTATATTTACAAGGATTGTTGCGAGATAACCGCAAATCAAAAGGATTATTTTGACCAAAAGATTCGCCTCCTTCTATATTTAATAAGTATACCTTTCAATCTAAGAGCACACAAATTCAATTATAGAAATTATGTGACAAAAAAATGAATAATTAGGAAAGTAATTCATGATATAATGAAAAATGTAAAAGTTTTTAAAATAGGGGGAATATTCAGATGTTAAAACAAAATTATCCAATCGTGTGGGATTTAGAACGATTTTTCCGTGGTGGTAGCAGCTCCTCTGAATTACGAGAGCATCTAGATAAAGTTAAGGAAAAACTAGAAAAATTTGAAATAAATGTTAAGGAAATAGTTGTCCCAGCCTCAGCTCAAGAGTCTAACCAAATTAGGCAAATAATCGAGGAACTAAAAGATGTAGCTGTCCATTTAGCAGAAGCAGGGGCAGTTATTGGCTGCTATCTAGCTCAAGACACAACAGATAAAAAAGCGACGCTTTTACAAGGCGAGGTTGGTTCATTGTATGCAAGGTTATCTTCGTTAATGATTACAATACAACAAGCGCTTAGCAAGACAGAATCTACCGTATGGGAAGAGCTTTTAAATACGGACGAATTAACCCCATTTAAATTTATATTAAATGAATGGAGAGAGCAAGCGAGTAAAATGCTTTCCGAAAAAGAAGAGGATTTAATAACTACCTTAGAAGTAGACGGTTATGATGCATGGGGCCAACTATATAACATGCTTGTAGGGGACATCCATATAAAAATGACTATCGATGGGGAAGAAAGAATACTTTCGGTAGGACAAGCTGATAACTTAAGCTCAAGTGATAATGCTGAAATTCGTAAAAATTCCTTTGAAGCGTTGGAAAGTGTATGGACTGAAAAAGAAGAAATTTTTGCGAAAACGCTTAATCATTTAGCTGGCTTCCGTCTGGCTACGTATAAAAAAAGAGGCTGGGAATCTGTCTTAGAAGAACCTCTTGCCATCAATCGTATGAAACAAGATACATTGGATGCAATGTGGGGAGCAATCTCTAAAAATAAAGCACCATTTGTGGAATATTTAAATAGGAAATCGGAGATGCTAGGCGAAAAAGCGATGCATTGGTATAATTTAGATGCACCTATCAGTACGTCTACCGAAAAAATGGAGTTCCAACAAGGAGCGGAATTTATCCTAAAGCATTTTAAAGAGTTTGGACCGAAGCTAGAAGCCTTTTCAAGAAATGCTTTTGAAAATGGATGGATTGAAGCAGAGGATCGTCCAAATAAAAGACCGGGTGGCTTTTGTACAGGAATGCCTGTATCAGAGGAATCCCGTATATTTATGACTTATAGTGGTTCCATGTCAAATGTTTCTACACTTGCGCATGAATTAGGTCATGCATTCCACTCATATGCTTTAAGACCAGTGCATTGGATGAACCGGAGATATGCAATGGGAGTAGCAGAAACTGCATCTACCTTTGCAGAAATGATAGTGGCGGATGCCTCTGTTCGCGAAGCAAAGTCCAAAGAAGAGAAAATTGCTTTGTTGGAGGATAAAATTCAACGCAGTGTTGCTTTCTTTATGAACATTCACGCCCGCTTCTTGTTTGAAACTAGATTTTATGAGGAACGAAAAGACGGCATTGTTTCTGCAAACCGGTTGAACGAACTAATGGAAGAAGCTCAGAGAGAAGCATATGGGGATGCTTTAGACACGGTACATCCGCATTTTTGGGCATCTAAGCTCCACTTCTATATTACAGGCGTTCCTTTTTATAATTTCCCTTATACCTTTGGCTACTTATTTTCTTTAAGTATATATTCAAAGGCAAAAGAAGAAGGATCTGGTTTTGAGGAGAAGTATATTGCTTTATTACAGGACACAGCAGTAATGTCTGTGGAGGATTTAGCGATGAAACATTTACAAGAGGATATAACGAAAGAAGCGTTTTGGAAGAAGGGAATTGACCTTTGCATTCAAGATGTTGAGGAGTTTTTGCAATTAACTAACACTAAAGGGTGACGGTACTTGATTTATCTAGAAGGAGCAAGTTGTTACTTAAGGACTTTAAATGTAAAGGATGCACCTGCTCTTGCAAATTTAGTCTATGACAACAAGTTGTACTGGTCTGTTTTTGAACCATTACACCAAGAAGAATATTATACTGCTAGCGTCCAAAGAGAGAAGATTCGTGAATCAATCATGCTCATGCAGGAAAAAAGGGAATATAGCTTTGGTATTTTTTCTCATGAACGAGATGTTTTGATAGGCAGCATTTCACTTTATAGCCTGAAAAGAATGCCGTTTTCTAGTGGTTTAATTGGCTATTCGGTTGACCAGAAGCAAATTGGTAAAGGAATTGCGTCTGAGGCTGTTCGACTAGTAAAGCAATTTGGCTTTAATGACGTTCAATTAAATCGAATAGAAGCTTATGTATCCCCTAGAAATTTTGGCTCTATCAAAGTGCTAGAGAATAACAAGTTTGTTCGTGAGGGATTGTTGCGTAAGCTATTATTCATTAATGGGAAATGGGAAGATCACTATATGTATTCCGCTTTAAGAGGAGAATAATAGGGGCTATAAATGAGTCTGTTGGTAAACTTAGTTTATCAACAGTTTTTTTGTATTTTGTGGTGGACAGAAAGTTAGGTAGGTTGCTCTTAACACTAAATAGCAAAAAAAGAGCTTGCCATGGCGTTAACCATAAGCAAGCTCAAAAAAATTGGCGATTTCCCGGGAAATACATTATTTTTTGTCGATTTTACCGTCTGTTACCAAATCAAGTCGTCCCGTGTGAGGATCAATAATTAGTCCATGAACTGGAATTTCAGAAATCATCAATGGATGGTTACGTATCATTTCCACGCTATGTAAGACACTTTCTTTCACATCTGAAAACCCTTCAAGCCATTCTTCCACTTCAATACCTGAGTTTTTCAGTACATCAAAAGTGGAAGGATTTACTCCACGAGCTGTCATTTTTTCAAGAATTTTATCTGTTTGAATGGAGCTCATTCCACAATCGTGGTGACCAATTACATAAATCTCATCTGCTTGAAGCTCGTAAACTGCAACGATCAAGCTGCGCATAATACCACCAAATGGGTGGTTAATAACAGCCCCTGCACTTTTAACAATTTTTACATCTCCGTTTTTAAGATTCATTGATTTAGGAAGCATTTCTACTAAACGTGTATCCATACAAGTAAGAATAACTATTCGCTTATCAGGAAACTTAGTAGTTACATAAGGTTCATACAGCTTGTTTTCTACAAATGATTTGTTATAGGTTAGTATGTCGTTTAAACTTGGCATAGTAATTCCTCCTTCTTAATATATTTTATACGAAAAAGAAGAAATTTACTTAATATTTGTTTAAAGAAATTATCTTGCAACGTTTCTTTTGCGATCATGGATAAAGAAAGACTTCCCTGTACCGATTACAACTGACTGTAATGGTTCTGGTGCAAGGTGGACAGGTACTTCAATTACACCGCTAAGCCATTCCTTTAATCCTTTTAGCAACGCTCCGCCACCAGTTAATATAACACCATGGTCTACGATATCTCCTGAAAGCTCAGGAGGACAAATTTCTAGTGTTGCACGAATTGCTTCTAGAATTGTCTCTAATGATTCTTTTAAAACTCCCTGTATTTGAGTAGAAGATAGTTTCACTATTTTTGGTAAACCAGTCACTACATCTCTTCCTCGCACTTCCATTACTTCTTCTGTATGAGGAACAAGGGCATACCCTATAGTCGTTTTTATCAATTCTGCTGTAGGCTCACCAATTATTACATTAAACTCTTTACGTACATAGTGGATAATTGCCTCGTCCATTCGATCTCCTGCAGCTTTCACAGTACTAGACGCGACTACACCTCCGTATGAGATAATCCCTACCTCTGTAGTACCTCCACCGATATCTACAATCATGCTTGCTACTGGCTCATTGACTGGCAATCCAGCTCCAATAGCAGCAGCAACGGGTTCTTCCATTAGCTGCACTTCTTTAGCGCCACTTTGACGTACCGCATCTTGGATGGCACGGCGTTCTACAGAAGTTGCTCCTGAAGGCGTGCAAACAATAACAGTAGGCTTACGTAGAGAAGTACCAAGTTTTTTGCTAGCTTTTTGCATAATAAGTTTTAACAACTGGGTAGTAACATCAAAGTCTGCGATCACGCCATCTTTTAGAGGTCTAACTACTTCAATAGATGTTGGTGTTTTACCTATCATCTTTTTGGCCTCTGATCCAAAGGCAATTATTTCTTTTGTTTTTGTGTTTACTGCCACCACAGTTGGCTCATCTATAAGTAATCCCTTATTTTTAGTATAAACTAAAGTATTAGCAGTTCCTAAATCAATACCGATATGTGAATTTGACAACATATGTCTTCCTCCATTTCACTTGCTCTACGTTATTATAATGGAAAATAGCACAATTGCCATTTGTAACATAATGGAATTTTACGTATGTTTCAATACTTTGTGGGTAGTAAGGGACATTTATAGGGAAAAAAATAATGATAAAAACCTATTTTGTATTCGTTTTGTAATACAAACTTATCTAAAATGAAATGAAAAAAATAAGAAATAACATTAAGAAAAGAGTAAGTGCCTGTTCTGCCCCGACAGGCAAATGAAGAAAAGCGAGGAGGCACGTATAACGGATAATTGCCTGGTACAGGTAGACACGAGACACTTAATCAGGGGTATCCGCACGTAAAAGTAGAAAAGCGACACCTAATCGGAGTAAAAGCGCACCTAAAGCATAGAGAAGGGTACCTAAAAAGTAGAAAGTGTCACCTAAACCGGGGAAACGCACCTAAAAGAAAAGAAATGACACCTATACTAAGCAAAAGCGCACCTAAAGCATAGAAGAGTGCTACCTAAAAAGTAGAAATTGTCACCTAAATAGGGGAAGCGCACGTAAACATTAAAGAAGTGCTACCTAAACTATGCAAAAGCGCACCTAAAGCGTAGAAGAGAGCTACCTAAAAAGTAGAAATTGTCACCTAAATAGGGGAAGCGCACGTAAACATTAAAGAAGTGCTACCTAAACTATGCAAAAGCGCACCTAAAGCGCAGAAGAGTGATACCTAAAAAATAGAAATTGTCAGCTAAATAGGAGAACCGCACGTAAACATTATAGAAGTGTCACCTAAACTAGGCCAAAGCGCACCTAAACAGCTACACCCAATTAGTAAGGAATTATTGTGCTTTTAGTACAAAAAAACAACCGCGACTGTTAAGTCGCGGTTGACATATTAAAACTTATTAGTTGGTTTCGGATCGACGATAATTGCATCTTGGTTGTTCATTGGTTTAGAGAAGTAAAACATGATTACCGCTCCAATGGCTAAAATACCGCCAGAGAACCCAAGAATTGTAGCTATGAATAAGCCCATTTTTAACACCTCACTATTCATATTAATATCATTATAACTTATTTACACTAAATTTGTAACACTAAAACATTAAATTTATGAATAGATTGTGATTAAAATGCCCAGTTTCCGTTTCTAAACACAGGTTCTTTAGTGCCATCCTCTTTAATTCCATCAATATTCATATTTTTAGAACCAATCATGAAGTCTACATGAGTGATACTTTCATTCAATCCGTTTTCTGCAAGCTCTTCACGACTCATTTTTTTGCCGCCTTCGATACAGAACGCATATGCACTACCGATTGCTAAGTGGTTCGAAGCATTTTCATCAAACAATGTATTATAGAATAACAGGTTAGAGTTAGAGATTGGTGAATCATGTGGTACAAGTGCAACTTCCCCAAGGTAATGGGAGCCTTCATCCGTATCGACTAATTGCTCTAGTACTTCTTGACCTTCTTTTGCCTCTACTTTTACAATGCGACCATTTTCAAAAGTGATAGTGAAATTATCAATAATATTTCCACCATAGCTTAAAGGCTTCGTGCTTGCTACATACCCGTCAACGCCTGTTTTTAAAGGAACTGTAAACACTTCTTCTGTAGGCATGTTAGCCATGAAATCTTCGCCTTTTTCATTCGTACTACTTGCTCCGCACCAAAGATGGCCGTTTGGAAGTTCAATTGTTAGGTCAGTACCTGGAGCTGTGTAATGAAGTTTTTTATAATTTTTATCGTTTAAGTAGTCTACTTTTGTGTGCAACAAACGATCGTGCTCTTTCCAAGCAGATACGGGATCTTCCAGGTCAGCTCTTACTGCACTAAAGATAGATTCCCATAATGCTGGAACTTGCTCTTCCTGAGGAAGCTCTGGAAATACTTTTGCAGCCCATTTTTTAGAAGGTGCCGCAACTACAGACCAGCTAATTTTATCTGACTGAACATACTGGCGGTATTTGGACATAGCTTGACCTGCAGCTTTTTGGAAAGTTGAGATTTTACTAGAATCTATACCTTTCAGTAAATCGGGACTTTGACTTACGATACTCATAAAAGCAGCGCCTGATTCAGCAAGCTGCTCTCTTTCTTGAACTTTCCATGGTGGATAGAAGTCGAAAGAGTCTTTTGAGGCTAGCTCATAACGGATGCGTGTTAACTCATCATCAGAAAAATCTACATAAACAGTCTTAGCTCCAGCTTCATAAGCTTTTTTAGTTACAAGTCGGACAAATTCTACTGTTTCTGTAGAGGCCGCAGTATATAAATCTTGCCCTTTTTGTATATTTACTCCTACTTCAACAGCTAAAGCAGCATACTTTTCTAAATTGTTTTCAAAGGTTGACATATCCATACATCCTTTCTTTTCTTAAGATTATAGTATCAGTTTATAGAGGGATTTATCAATGACTCTCTGCCAATTAAGACAAAAAAGAGTTCAAATTAATTGAAATAAAATTTATAGTTAGAAACTAATATTAAAATCCTGATATATTAACCGAAATAAAGAACAGAAATAGAATGTGGGGGTTTATGAATTGGATAAGTCTACAGTAATTGGTCTCGTCTTAGGAATTGTTGCGTTAGGTGTAGGAATGGTTCTGAAGGGAGTAGGATTAGCTGCCCTGTTGAATCCAGCAGCTATTTTAATTATTATCGTTGGAACAATTGCGACTATCGTAATTGGTTTCCCGATGGATGAGCTAAAAAGAATACCTAAGCTTTTCGGAGTAATTTTTAAAGAACAGAAGTTAGTGCCAGATCATGAAGTTATTAAATTGTTTTCTAACTGGGCTGATTTAGCTCGTAGAGAAGGGTTACTTGCATTAGAGAGTAAAACAACCGATGTGGAAGATCCATTTTTGAAAAATGGACTTACTTTAGCTATCGATGGACAGAATGCAGATTATATTAGAGATGTGTTAACAGAAGAAATTAATGCCTTGGAAGAAAGACATTCCACTGGTGCTCAGATTTTCACGCAGGCAGGTACATATGCACCTACTCTTGGAGTGCTAGGTGCAGTAGTTGGTTTAGTAGCCGCGCTAGGTGATATGAATGATATAGAAAAATTAGGACATGCAATTTCAGCTGCATTCATCGCTACATTATTA
Organism: Psychrobacillus sp. MER TA 171; assembly: GCF_023713305.1. Lineage (NCBI taxonomy): Bacteria > Bacillati > Bacillota > Bacilli > Caryophanales > Bacillaceae > Psychrobacillus > Psychrobacillus sp. MER TA 171. The sequence continues at coordinate 28,824 of NZ_JAMAWN010000031.1, forward strand.
GGGATATTCACAGGTTATGTGCTTTGGCATCCATTTGCCAACAAGTTAAAACGAAAGTCAAAGCAAGAGGTTAGACAAAAAACTATGATGTTAGAGGGAATCCTTTCTGTCTTAGAAGGAGATGCACCACGTGTGATAGAGCAGAAATTGGCTTCTTATCTATCTATGTCTGAACGTAAAAAAGTTTTAAATGAAAGCGGGGAGGCAGGCCTTGGCAAAGAAGCATAAAAAACATCAGCATGAAGAGGAAATGAGTGAATCTTGGCTTCTTCCTTACGCAGATATTTTAACTTTACTACTTGCACTGTTTATTGTGTTATTTGCTTCTAGTACTGTTGATCAAGAAAAGCTAAACCAAATGTCCGCAGTATTCAATCAAGTGTTTGATGGAGGTACCGGACTAATGGAACAGCCTTCGCCAATGGATGTACCTAGAAACAATAATAGCGGTGATTCCAATCAAAGCATGGCTTACATCGAGGATCAGCAAGCTTTATCTGAGATTCAAGACAGTGTCGATGAATACATAGCGGTTAATGCGCTAGAGAAACAATTTGCAACTGAGTTAACAAGCGAAGGTCTTTTAGTGACAATTAGAGATAGCATTTTATTTGACTTGGGACAGGCAGAGGTAAAACAAGAGTATCGACAAATTGCAGAAGATATATCAGATTTACTGGTGTTTGATCCGCCTCGGAATGTTGTGATTACAGGACACACGGATAATATTCCGATATCTAGTAGTGTTTATGCCTCTAACTGGGAGTTAAGTGTTATGCGCTCGGTGAACTTTTTGAAAATATTAGTAAACAATAACACGATTGATCCTCTGTACTTCAGTGCAAAGGGCTACGGAGAATTCAAGCCGGTTGCTGCTAATGATACGGAAGAAGGCAGAGCAAAAAATAGACGTGTCGAAGTGCTGATACAGCCTCGAGTATTAGAGGATGGCAGCTTAAACGACCAACCCCAATAAAATGAAACTGACAATTATTTTAAATAGTTGTCAGTTTTTCTTTGACTTTTGAAAACAAAAGTTTATAATTAAAACAAATGTTTGAAGAGAGGAGGTTGTCCGAATGGAATCCAAGGAATTAAAAGTTCTGACCTATTTGCGTAACAATCCTTATGCATCACAACAAGAAATGGCAGATGCCTTAAAGATGTCCAGGCCAGCAGTTGCTAATATCATCTCTCAGCTCATTAAAAGTGGGAAAATTATTGGCAGAGCATACATTTTACCGGAGAACAAAGAGATTATTTGTATAGGCGGAGCTAATGTAGATAGAAAGTATATAGTAAAAGATCAATTACAAATGGGTACTTCTAATCCAACTACAAGCCTGCAAAGTATAGGCGGAGTTGCAAGGAATATTGCTGAAAACTTAGGAAGGCTTGGCAATACCGTCAGGCTACTTACAGTTGTCGGTAACGATATGGAATACGCTTCTATCGAAAAGGCATCTAGTCACTGGATGAACTTGTTTTCTGTAGAAAAGCTTGTTAACTACTCTACTGGAACGTACTCAGCCGTACTAGACCAACAGGGGGAAATGCTTTTTGCCCTGGCTAATATGGATATTTATGATCAGCTAACAGTGGACTACATGAAAAAACAAGAGGCTTATCTTACTAATGCGCAAATGCTCATAATAGATATGAACTGTCCAAAAGATGTAATGGAATACATTCACGCATTGGCGGTCGGCAATAAGATTCCTCTTGCAATTATCCCAGTGTCTTCACCGAAGATGAATCGAATGCCGGAGAATCTGGAAGGAATAGAGTGGCTTATAACAAATAAGGATGAAGCCGAAACATACTTTCAAACGCAGATTGTGGATGAGGAATCTTGGAAACGTACAGCCGAGGCATTTGTCCAAAAAGGCATACGCCATGTCATTATAACGAATGGCAGCAAGGGAGTAGTATGTGCTGGGAAAGAGATCGAGACATTGTTTATGCCTGCTATCCAAACAGAGCAGGTAGTAGACGTGACTGGCGCAGGAGATGCCTTTGTTTCTGGGGTTCTTCATGCTTCGTTGGATGGAGTAGAAGTAAAGCAGGCTGTGCTGACTGGGATGATTAACGCTACTAAAACACTCCAATCTGTAGACACAGTACGAACTGAACTAACAAAATTGAAGTTAACTAATGAACTGGAGGAATATTTAAAATGAAAAAATATCTAACTTACTCACAAGAGGTTGAACAAGGAATGGCACAAGGAAAAGCGATCGTAGCATTAGAATCTACTATCATTTCTCATGGAATGCCTTATCCACAAAACATTGAAATGGCAAGAAAAGTAGAACAAATTATCCGTGATAACGGAGCAGTTCCTGCAACAATTGCAATTATGGACGGGAAGATTAAAATTGGTTTATCCAATGAAGAATTAGAAACTTTAGCAACTAGCAGCAATGCTCGCAAAACTTCTAGAAGAGATTTACCATATGTAGTCGCTTCTAAGGAAATCGGTGCTACTACTGTGGCAACAACCATGATTTGTGCGGATCTTGCAGGAATTCAAATGTTTGTAACTGGTGGTATCGGCGGAGTGCATAGAGGTGCTGAGACAACAATGGACATTTCAGCTGACCTTGAAGAGTTAGCTTCTACAAATGTTGCAGTTGTTTGCGCAGGTGCTAAGTCAATTTTAGATATCGGATTAACGTTAGAATACTTAGAGACAAAAGGTGTACCGGTAGTAGGATTCCAAACGGAAGCTTTCCCAGCATTCTATACTTCCACTAGCCCTTTTAAATCAGACTTCCGTATGGATGAAGAAAAAGAAGTTGCTGAAATGCTAAACGTTAAATGGGAGCTAGGTCTAAATGGCGGAGCAATCATTGCTAATCCTATCCCAGCAGAATATTCATTGGACGAGGAATACATGAATAGAATCATTCAAACAGCATTGAAAGAAGCTGAAGATAATGGCATTAAAGGTAAGGATGTAACACCATTCCTTCTTGGTAAAGTAAAAGAGTTAACAGAAGGTAAGTCATTAGAATCTAACATAGAGCTTGTATACAATAATGCAAGAGTTGGAGCTAAAATTGCAGTAGAGTTAAATAAGCTATCTAAATAAGAATTGGTCCTTCCCTATAAAAGTAGGGGAGGATTTTTTTTACGTGCAATTGGTTTCCGCTATCGACCGCTTTCCATGGTAGGAGCAATAGTTAGTTAGGGCTTAGGAAGGAATTTCTGTCTGTAGTACCGAAGTAAGTAACGGATAAAAACATCATTTGATTGGAAAGGTTGCTCATTATGTATATTCCGAAATATTATAAGGTGACAAATTGGGAAGAGATTAAGGAATTCATTCATACTAATTCATTCGGAGTTCTTGTTACGACGAAAAAAGAAAAACCGATTGCAAGTCACCTACCATTGCAGATCCATAATGAAGGGGAAGATTATTACGTGACAGGGCATATGGCGTATGGGAATCCTCAATGGAGAACATTTGAAACAGCTGAAGATGTATTGGTTATTTTCCAGGGACCTCACTCTTACATATCTTCTTCGTGGTATGAACATGAAAATGTCCCAACATGGAACTATCAGGCTGTCCATGTATATGGGAAGGCCGTAATATTGACCGAGGACGAGTTAAAACAAGACCTGACATGGTTGCTGCAAAAATATGAGAAACATCGAAAAAATCCTGTTTTATGGGAAAATCTTTCTCCACAATTGTTAGAGAAAGAACTGAAGGGTATTGTTGGATTTAAGATTAAGATACAGGAAATTCAGGCTGTTGATAAACTAAGTCAAAACCGTAACGAAGCGGATTACCAGAACATCATTCATAAACTGTATGAGGAAAAGACTACAAACTCTCATCAAGTCGCAAAAGCAATGGAAAGAAAACTCCAGAAGGATAATTAATAAATAAAAAAGAGAGGTAGCCTTTGTATAAACAGGTTACCTCTCTTTCATTATAAAGAATTATAAAGTGATTACTTTCTTAAACTACCAAGTTCTGCGACGATTGCTTGCATTTCACTTGGACTAAAAGAATCGCGTTTGTTGACCATTTCATATAAATATACAAGATCCTCATAGGCTGTAGCTTTAAAGTCCTCAGATTTCATGGCATCCACATTGACCATACGTAATTTTTCCTTGATTGTTTCAAGCATAAAGCTAATATTCTCAACGGAAGGTTGATTTAAATCCATTCTTTTGTACCTGCCTTTCATACATTAGAAATATCATTTCACGCATAGCCTAGAATGTCAAATACAAATTAAGCCTTGCTGGCAAGTTTTTCTTCCTTCAACTTCTTCTGAATACGTTTTGTCTCATACACGACAACACCCGATAGTCCAAGCAAACCTATTAAGTTAGGAATTGCCATTAATGCATTGGTAATATCAGAGAATGTCCAAATCAAATCTAGGGAAACGACTGACCCTATGAATACCATAGCAACGAATGCAATACGATAAACAATTAACAGCATAGGATTCTTAAATAAGTATTGGAAACATTTCTCTCCGTAATAAGCCCAGCCGAAAATCGTGGAGGAAGCAAAGAAAATTAAACCAACTGCAATGATGATTGGTCCCCAATCTCCAAGGAAATGACCAAAGGCTGCGGAGGTTAAATCTCCACCACCTATACTAGTATCCTTATACATACCAGACATTACGATTGTAACTCCTGTAATGGAACAGATAATAAAAGTATCTATAAATACTTGCGTCATGGAAACGAGTGCTTGACGTCCTGGTAAATCCGTTTTTGCGGCAGCAGCAGCAATTGGAGCGGAACCAAGGCCGGCTTCATTGGAGAATACACCACGAGCAACACCATAACGAATAGCCGCACCAATAGCACCACCAGCAGCTGCTTCTCCAGTAAATGCTGATTTGAAAATAATTCCGAACGCTTCAGGGACAGAGCTAATATTGGTAACCATGATGAAAAGTCCAGCTAGTATATAGAACAAAGCCATCACCGGGACAAACACAGCTGTTACATTACCAATAGATTTAATACCACCCAAAATAACAAGAGCAGTGAAAATGGCCAGAACTAGACCGGTAATCCAAGTTTCTACTCCAAAAGTAGATTCTACTGCAGAAGATACAGAATTAGCCTGTGTTCCATTACCAATTCCAAAAGCAGCTAATGCACCAAAAATAGCGAATAATACAGCTAACCACTTTTGCTTTAAGCCATGTTCTATGTAGTACATTGGGCCGCCTGCCATTTGCCCTTTGGTATCCTTTACTCGGTACTTAACGGCAAGGATGGCCTCACTATATTTAGTCGCCATTCCAAAAAATGCGGATAACCACATCCAAAAAACGGCACCAGGACCTCCAAGTAATACTGCAGTTGCCACACCGACAATGTTACCAGTTCCGACTGTTGCTGCAAGTGCAGTAGTCAGGGCTTGAAATTGTGAAATATCTCCTTCGGCCTTTTTGTCATGCTTTCTAGAAAAAGTAAGTCTTAAAGCTACCGGCAGTAATCGTATTTGTAGAAAGGCAACTCTAACCGTCAAAAATATTCCGGTTCCTACAATGAGAATCAGTAAAGGGATGCCCCATAAAACATCCGAAACACTTTTTAAAATTTCTAGTAACTTATCCAATTGATAACCTCCTTGGTTGTAATTCAGTCTAGGAAAAATGCTATAGCTTTCATATCCTTTCAATAAATTTGTCCTTTTAACAATATTCGTAAAATTCTCTTAAATAGTCAAGCTTATTTTTGTAAAATATTATTATTAATAGTTTGATTCAGAGAAGCCAGGGTATAATAAAATTAATATAAAACGATATATATGGAGGTAATTAGTATGAGTGAAAGTAAATTTGTAAAAGGTGTATTGTGTGGCGCAGTACTTGGCGGCGCATTAACTATGTTAGATCGCAAGACAAGAGATTCCGTAATGAACCGATCTAGAATGATTAGAAATGAAATTAAATATTACAACCGAAACAGAGACGAGTTAAAGAAAGTCCTTGATCAACAAGTAACTAAATGGCAATCGGTTTATAATCAATTCTCCTCAGATGCTAAATATATTTCACAAAAGGTGAACGAAGTAAAAGAAATTACTCCTCAAGTGAAGACACTTGTTTCCGAGACGAAGGATACATTCTCCCAATCCAAGGAAGAGTATAAATCCATAGTTGTTCCAGAGGAAGATGAGCCTAAAAGTATTTACGAGCCAAAATTACATTAAACAAGGAAGGGAGAGGAATAGATGGTTTCACACATGAATAGAGATGATAAGAATAATAAAAAAACTTCCTCTCCAACTTGGTATACGAAGTTAAAGTTTTTAAATTTTAAAAAGAAGGAGAAAAAGAAAACGGAAAATCATGATTTAACTACATGGTCAGGCTACTTCAAGCATTTAATAACGCATATACAGAAAACGGATATTACAGGGCTTGCAGCTCAATTAGCTTACTTTTTCCTTCTGTCACTATTTCCTTTATTAATTTTCTTAGTTACATTATTGCCATATCTAAATCTAGATGAGGCTCAAATCTTCCGCTTTTTAGAAAACTATGCACCGGGTGAAGTATATACATTAATTGAGGGAACGATTTCTGATGTCTTAGTAAGTCGGAACGGAGGCTTATTATCAATAGGGATTCTTGGTACCATTTGGTCTGCTTCTAATGGGATGAACGCAATCGTCAAATCCTTAAATAGATCTTATGATATAGAGGAAACGAGACCCTTTTTTATAGTTAGAGCATTATCAGTGGTATTTACCTTATTAATGATTTTACTTTTTGCTGTAGCACTAGTATTACCAGTTTTCGGAGAACAAATTGGTACAATTTTATTTTCTTATTTTGGTTTCCAAGATGATTTTATTAATTTGTGGAATAATATTAGATGGACGCTTAGCCCTATTATTATGTTTATCGTACTTGCTGCATTATATTGGATAGTACCAAACATAAAGTTAGGCCTAAAGAGCGTTTTCCCGGGTGCAGCATTTGCAACCTTGGGATGGATCATTGTATCTCTAGGATTCTCTTACTATGTAAGTAACTTTGGTAATTATTCTGCAACTTACGGAAGTATCGGGGGTATTATTATCCTCATGCTATGGCTCTACATTTCAGGGATCATCCTGTTGGTCGGGGGGCAGATAAATTCTGTTATGCAAGAACGAAAGTTACAGATGGATAATAAAAAACGACGTAAATAAAACAAAAAAACACCCATCGGTTGGAGACTATTTGACTCCCATCTATGGGTGTTTTTTGTTGAGGTAATAAAAGCAGAGATGGCGACCCGGCTTAAACTGGAGGAGTGTCCTATTAAGTGTAGAAGGTTAGCGGAAAGTGTCCCATAAAAAGCAGCAAGTCGTCCATAAAGAGGGTTTGCGCCCATAAGGGGAGCATAAGTGTCCCATAAAGTGTAAAAGGTGGCCCATAAACTAGCGGGAAGTGTCCTATAAAAATGAGAAATTCGCCCATAAAGAGGGTTGCGCCCATAAGAAGGGCCTAAGTGTCCCATAAAGCGTAGAAGGTGGCCCATAAACTAGCGGGAAGTGTCCCATAAAAATGAGAAATCCGCCCATAAAGAGGGTTTGCGCCCATAAGGAGAGTCTAAGTGTCCCATAAAGCGTAGAAGGTGGCCCATAAACTAGTGGGAAGTGTCCTATAAAAATGAGAAATTCGCCCATAAAGAGGTTGCGCCCATAAGGAGAGTCTAAGTGTCCCATAAAGCGTAGAAGGTGGCCCATAAACTAGGGGGAGTGTCCCACAAAAGGTGATAAGTCGCCCATAAAGAGGGTTGCGCCCATAAGAAGGGCCTAAGTGTCCCATAAAGCGTAGAAGGTGGCCCATAAACTAGTGGAAAATGTCCCATAAAAGGTGATAAGTCGCCCATAAAGAGGGTTTGCGCCCATAAGGAGAGTCTAAGTGTCCCATAAAGCGTAGAAGGTGGCCCATAAACTAGTGGAAAATGTCCCATAAAAGGTGAAAAGTCGCCCATAAAGAGGGTTGCGCAGTCAAGTCCATAGTATTGTGTAAAATTGTATACAATGTTTTCAAACCTACTTGAGAAGTGTAAAAACCCCACTTCACATTTTTTGTGCGTGAATCCCATGGGCGAATAACCCCAGATGAGTTG
>NZ_JAMAWN010000032.1:0-33073 GCF_023713305.1 Psychrobacillus sp. MER TA 171
ATACAATTGTTCCATTAAGAGTTTCCATTCGTCTAAATCAGTTCTTTTCATATGAAGCACCTCCTGTTGGTTAGTTTTCTATACCAACCTCGAGGGTTTTTATAAACTTCTTAACTTGATAGCTATGTCATCCCGTAGGAGTCGCCGTCTGGAGCTCCAATCAATAAATAGGAACCTCTTTGATGCATCGATAAATTGGTTATAAATTTACTCGCTTAAACAAAGCCGAAAAACTGTCACCAACCCCAATTTCATAATTTATTTGTCATTTGAAGGTCACTTATATAATGTTTACAGTCTATATATAAAAAGAATTGTTAGTCAAAATCAACCTATAACTTTAACAAAGCTTTTTAAAATAACACCAAAAAGTATGTATAGCGACTGCCTCCTATTAGATTAAATTTGACAATCCTGTAAACGTTCCTTCAAAATCATCCTGGAGAGTGAGAGAAATCATACTATATCCTTTTATACATGTTTATACTTAAGATAACATGGTATGTATGAAGCACAGGAGGAGTGATTACTTTGAAAAAGGTAGTTGTCGTAGGTGGGGGAATAACGGGACTTTCAGTCATGCATTATTTGCACCAGCTTAAAAATGAAAAATCCTTACAATTTGAAATGACCTTGATCGAATCAAATGAATACTTAGGAGGCAAGATTCATTCCGTACATAAGGATGACTTTATTATGGAGGTGGGCGCAGATTCTATAGTCGCGCGTCATGAATCAGTATTACCTTTAGTGGAGGAACTGGGATTAGAGGATGAGCTAGTATATAATGCAACAGGAATTTCTTATTTATATACGAATAATGAACTGCATGCCATTCCGGCTGATTCTGTGTTTGGGATTCCTACAAGTGTAGAATCGCTTGAAAGTAGTACCCTTGTGTCAGATGAAGGGAAAGAGGAAGCCTTAAAGGATTTAGATATGCCGAACGAAGGGTTTACGAAGGAAAGCTCTATTGGCTCTTTTTTAAAGCATTTTTTAGGGGAGGAGCTTGTGGAGAAACAGGTTGCTCCTGTTCTTTCTGGCGTATATTCTGGGGACTTGGACAAGCTGACTATGGAAACAACGTTGCCCTATTTGGTCGATTATAAAAATCAATACGGTAGTATTATCAAAGGACTCGGGGCTAACAAGGAGCAATTTCAAAAGTCTGCTAATAAGAAGTTTATTTCCTTTAAGGATGGCTTGTCTACACTAATTAACGGTATAGAAAAAGAGCTTATAGACTCTACTATTATTAAAGGCGCTTATGTCACTAATATAGAGCAAAAGGATAGTATGTATTATGTGTCATTATCGGATCATCAAGTAGTAGAAGCAGATTATGTTATTTTAGCAACACCGCATGACGTAGCACAAAAAGTATTAAATCATAAGGAATTAGATACTGATTTCCATAAACTTAAAAACTCGTCTCTCATCAGTATTTATCTTGGTTTTGATATACCTGATGAGCAGCTACCTGCAGAGGGTACTGGTTATATTGTATCGGAAAACTCAGACGTGAAATGTAATGCTTGTACATGGACTAGCCGTAAATGGAAGCATACATCAAAAAATAGTAAGTTATTGGTTCGTATGTTTTATAAGAGCACGAACCCAGAATTTACACAGATGAAGCATATGACTGAGGAAGAACTAATTGAGGTTGCAATGAAGGATATAAGAAATAGTCTTAAGCTAGATGGTATTCCTCAGGTAGTAGAGGTAACAAAATGGAACGATATGATGCCAAATTATCATTTGCAACATGCAGAAGCGATCAAATCCCTTGAGAAAAAAATGAAGGAGCTATTCCCTCAAGTATTATTGGCTGGTTGCTCATATTATGGAGTAGGAATTGGCCCTTGTATCAAAAATGGTAAAGAAACAGCGGAACAAATTGTAGAAAAGATGAAGTAATGCAAGACAAGATTACAGAGGACATCCCAAAGAAGAAATTCTTTGGGATGTCCTCTTCTGTTTTTCTGCTCAAATGAATGGTTCTTTATTGTAAAAAGAGTAACTAAGAGTGCAAATAAATCATACATATAGAAAGTATGAGGTTAGGTTTGTTATAAAAAACAGTAAGGAGCACAAATTATGCCTACAAGCTGGTATCAAGCAATCCCTGAAATTGTAGACTTAGTAGTAAAAGACGCCCCAAGGTCAATTTTAGATATAGGTGTTGGATTTGGAAAATATGGATTATTATTAAGGGAAGTTTTTGATATCCCCTATGAACGGTATGAAAAGGAATCCTGGCATCTTCAAATGGACGGTATAGAAGGCTTCAAGGAATATAATAATCCAGTACATGACTATGTATATAATAATATTTATTATGGGAATATTTTCGAGGTGCTTCCTACTTTAACGAAGAGATACGATACTCTCTTATTGATAGATGTACTGGAGCATTTCGATAAAAAAGATGGATTGCAACTAATAGACGACTTATTAAAAATCACGAATAAATCTATTATTATATCAACCCCGCTATATCCAGCAGTGCAAGGGGAGTACTTAGGGAATGATCTAGAAACCCATAAAAGTCGGTGGAACATCATTGACTTCATTGATTATGATTTCAGATATAGTCAGGTAAAAATTCATGATAACGGGGCAAGTTTATTTAAAATATATCCGTCCCCTCAGAAGAAGCCTTCTTCTCCAAAAAATCATTTAAAGATTGGCTACCTTTTACCTCACCAGGGCTTAACCGGAGGAGTGAAGATGCTGTTATCGCAAATGGAAATGCTTCGCAAAAAAGGGCACCATATAACCGCATTTTTAAGAGGTAATTTGGAACAGGAGAAGGTCATTCCTTCTTGGTCAGATCTTGAAGTGGATAAGGAGGTTATTATCCCTTACGGTGCACCGACAAATAGCTATGTAGAAGAGTGTGACATAGTCGTCGTAGGTTGGGTATACCAAATGGCGGAGCTAAAGGATGTAAAGCCTGCAGTTTTCTATTGGGAGCAAGGGCATGAAAGATTATTTGGAGACATTCCTGAAGTAAACTATGAAGAAGTAAGGAATACATTAAAAAACTATTATAAAACGGGGATCCCTGTTGTAAGTGTATCTAACTGTATCGCTCATATATTGAAAACTAAATATGGCCTGGATACCGAGATTATTCCTAATGGGATAGATACTGAAGTTTATAGACCTATAAGCAAGATAGATGTTAGTGAAATACCAACTATTCTACTGGTGGGCAACCCAAGTCATGAATTTAAAGCATTTGGGGATGCTATGATTACTTTGAATTTATTATGGATTAAGGGTTATAAGTTTAAGGTGAAATGGGTGTGTCAATCGCATCCTGGTTACACTACGAATTTTCCTATGGAATTAATTGTCCATCCCCCTCAAGACGTTTTAGTGCAAAGCTACCAAGAAGCTGATCTCTTTTTATTTACCTCGCTTTACGAAGGCTTTGGAATGCCTCCTTTAGAAGCAATGGCTTGTGGGTTGCCTGTAGTAACAACAGATTGTGGAGGAGTAAGGGAGTTTGTGATTGATGGCTATAATTGCTTACTGGCGGATCCTGGAGATACTCATCAATTATCAGGGCATTTGGAGAAGCTTCTGAATGATATGGAACTAAGGAAAATGTTAGGCGAAAATGGAAGGCAAACTGCATTAAGCTTTCGATACGAGCATGTAGTAGATCAAATAGAGGAATATATGAAGAAAATTATATAGGATATAAACTAATTTATTTAAACTAATCTTCTTACATCTTCTAAACATTTATTCTTAACTGAAGTGCCCAAAATAAAAGATTAAAAAACGAGGATGATTGTGATTTTTCATAATCACCCTCGGATTTACAGAGGTCAATATTGATTTAGAGAAAATAGATTTAACGTACAACTTCTGTGCCATTCTTCACTCTTTTTAGCTGGACTACTATTATTATGCTGATAATTACGAGAAGAAACCAAGAACTAATCTTTCCAATATGAACGATGGACCATACTTGCTCTTGGTTAGGATATTGCCAAGCACCTAAAAAAGTAGTTATGTTCTCAGCAACCCAAATAAAGAAACCAATTAACAAGAACGATAGAATAATAGGCATTTTATATACCTTTTCATTTACACGAAAACTGACGACAGTCCGAAAGAATATGAGGAATAATAGGGCCTTTAAAATCCAACGTATATCGTAAAAGTAATGATGTATAAAAAAGTTCAAATAAATTAAAGCGCCTATCAGCACTGCAAAGATGGAAGCTGGCCATCGATAAATATGAAGGTCAAATCTTCGCCATGCCTGACAAATGTAGCTTGCTACACTTGCATACATAAATCCGCTGTAAAGCGGGACACCAAAAATTTTACTGTGTGCATCCTCTGGATAAGCCCATGAACCCATATGAACTTTAAAAAGTTCTAATGCTAAGCCAATAACATGAAATAGACAAATGACCTTAAATTCATCCCAAGTTTCTAATTTAGATGCTAGCATAAAGACCTGGCCAATAATACAAATAATGAGTATGAAATCATAGCGAGGCAAATACGGTATAGAAAATATCTTGGAGAGCGCTAGAGCTCCAAAAATAATTACAGGAAATAGGCATGAAATGGCTTGTAGATAACCAAAATATATAAAGTTCTTCACGTCATGGATTACCTCCTAACTGATGGTCTTTTTTGGTTTAAACAAACACATATAAAAGGGGACGAATAAAAAAAGAAGAAGTTTCTGAACTTTGATAGTCTATAAGGACTAACGCTTTCGAGAAATATTTAGAAAATATTCCTACCTTAATGACGCTTAATAGGATATAATATTCTCGTGAATCAGAGATATATTAAATGTCCGTAATAAGGGGTAATTTTAACAAAGGAGAATGTATGTGAGCGCTGAAAATAGTTCGGTTGATAGAAGAGTGAGAAGGACAAAGAAAATATTCAAGTCTCATTTTATAGAATTAGTGAAAGAAAAAGGCTATAAAAACGTTACCATTACGGATGTAGTAGAAAGAGCAGACTACAATCGAAGTACGTTTTATATATATTATAAGGATAAAGAGGATCTTGCGGAGGAGCTAGTGCTAGAAACTTTAAAGGATTTAGAATATGCTTTTCACAGCCCGTTCTTAGGAACTGCTGTTGTAGATTATCACAAAATTATTTCTACATCAAATGCTTTCTTCAAACATTTATATGATCATAGAAGCGTTTATGGTCTTTTATATGTAAAAGATTCAATCCCTGGATTTCAAGAGTGCTTTTTAAATAAATTCAAGGAAATATTCTACGGAATAACCTATCTAGATGAGTCTAATGAGGTCATTGGGATTAAACACTTCAATACTTATAAAATGTATGGGTCATACGGAGTGATTATAGAATGGCTACAAGAGGGCTGTATAGAAACGCCAGAAGAAATTGCAGATACACTTTTACAAATCTTTAAAACTTCAGAAAGTGCCTTTAAACTAGAGAAACCTTCTAATAGAAATTGAGATGCTAGGAAAACAAAACTTCCCATAGGCAATTTATAAGAAAAAGCACTTCTGTTCTCCTTGAACAGAAAGTGCCTTTTTTTATTGGTTTTTAACTTCATACTTAATAAATCTTACAAAAAGAGTGGACCAGTATTTACTGCTACTAGCCCACTTTCTTGGAAATATATATTATATTTGCTTTTCTTTTTCAGAGTCCACAAGTTTTTTATCATCTTTTTCTTCATCATTGATAATATCTCTCGTAGAAGTTTTAAATTCTTTTAAGGTTTGACCAACCGCTTTACCTAGTTGAGGTAGTTTGGAAGGACCAAAGATTACTAGAGCAATAATTAAAACTAGTATTAGACCCGGGATACCTATATTTGGCATATTGTTTCCTCCTTGTCTGTAATTTGAATGACGGTGCACGTTTACTATAACATATCATTACAGAAAAATGGTCTTTCCTAGCTTAGATTCGTTGACTAATCTATATAGAGATTACACTAATTCTTTTTCTTTTTTCGCAGAAACTAATTGTCCGCCACCGTTTTTCAGATACTTTATCATACCTTCTGTTGCTCTATACGTAAGGGCAGCAGCAGTTGGTGTTGGATTAGTAGGTCCAAAGTGAGGGAAAGCAGATGCTCCACATACAAATAGATTTTCTGCATCCCACATTTGAAGATAATTATTTACTGCAGACGTTTCTGGATTCTCACCCATAATTGCTCCACCAGCATCATGCTGGAATGTGAATCTGCCACCGAAATGTTCTGCCATTGGGATAACGTCTATTATATCAGCACCCATTTCTTTTACTACCTCAGCACATTTTTCTACAAGGAATTCGTTACGCTTGTGGTCTTCTGCTGTATAGTCGAATGTAACACGGATCAATGGATCTCCATTATCATCTTTATATACAGGATCTAAGTCTAAATAATGTTCCTTATGCGGTAAAATAGCTCTTTGTGAAACAACCGATACATTTCTATGGTAGTAATGTAATGAGTTTTTCTTGAATTCTTTACCCCAAGTTGGTGTTCCAAAAGGAGCTGGATTGTTCGCAATTGGTTCGTTTCCAAATAAGTGCATCTCTACTTGACCACCATGGATAAAATCGACATCACTATGGTCAAAGTTATCGGCATTGAAATCATTAAATGCTGAACCTAATGAACCTGTTCCAATGAAACTATTGAATTTCTCTTCTTCAAAGTAACCAATTGCTCCGGTAATTGTATGATGATCTGTATAGTTTTTTCCGATTACTCCAGTACCTGTTTTAGGATTATAAGGTTGTCCTATTCCAGATAAAAGAAGTAGACGAACATTATTAAATGTATAGCTTGTTAAAGCAACGATATCAGCTGGTTGCTCAAATACTTCACCAGTTCTAATATCTTTGTACAACACGCCTGTTGCTTTTCCATTTTCATATAGTACACGAGTAACTAAAGAATGAGTGCGTAATTCAAAGTTACCTGTCTTCTTAGCGGTTGGGATAACCGTTACAATCGGATCTGCTTTAGCCCCGTATTCACAACCATAGTTACCACAGAATGCGCAATATTGACAAGCGTTTAGTTGTTCTCCATCTGGATTTACATATGTTTCTGATACATTTGCAGTAGGAACTACAAACGGATGGCAACCAAGCTTTTCTGCTGCTTCATGGAACATTTTCATTTGTTTGAGTTTCTTTAAAGGTGGAGTAGGGTAGTCAATAGATCGTGGACCTGCCATAGGATCCACTTCCCCAGAAATACCAGCCATTTGTTCAAACTTAGAGTAGTATGGCTCTATTTCATCGTAAGTAAGACCCCAATCTTGGATAGTTACATCTTTCCCGATTTTACCTTCGCCGTACTTTTCAATTGTCTTACTGCGAATTTCAAAGTCATATGGGAAGTAACGATACGTTTGACCGCCCCAGTGAGCACCGCCGCCGCCAGTACCTGTACCTACAACTAGCGCATTTTCACTGCGGACTGGAGTTGCCTCATCATTTAATGTGTTTCTGAAAGTAATTGTATCTTTATTTAGTTTTTGCATTAGTTCTTTACGTACATTGTATTTTAGCTCATCGTGTCCATGAAGATAATCTTCAATAGATCTTTCAACTCCACGTTCAAGACCAACTACTTGATAACCAGCTTTAGTCAGCTCAGCAGCAACTATTCCGCCAGTCCAACCCATACCAGTTGTTACAACGTCTACTTTTGGTAATTTTGTAACCATAACCTTAGTAACCTCCATTTTTAAATTGCTTAGTGTTGATGTCCACCTAGACTAACAGGTGCTATTGAAACGAATTCTTCTTCATCTAAATAGGCAGTGTAAGACATTTGAGCTCCAGGGAATTCTTTCATCTTCCAGCCAGCCATGTCTTTGTTTCCACCATATAGTGGGTCAGCAAAGCACCCTTGAAGTGTTAGAGTTCTTAAATTAGTGAAGAATACTGCAGAGTTCATGAATTGCATTTCTACCTCACCCATTTGGAATGCAGTTAAAATCGCAATTTGTTGTTCCTCTGATAAATCTTTAAATAAAGTTCCATCGTGCTGTTTCTCAGAAACCTCGTTTAGCTTACGGACACCTTGAAGTAAAATTTCACTGTTGTCCAAAGGAATCTCACCAGCCTTAAATGGTCCCTTGCGGTAATCATCCGCATTAGTTCCCCATGGGCTAGCTAATGCCTTGTCGATAAAATATGGTACTCCTAAAGCAATAGCTCCTGGACCATGCTCATCCTCTGGATAGATTAGCTCAGTGGCAGCAGCTAATGCATCAAAGTCCTTTTGACGAACAAAAAACTGACGAGTCTCACTATAGTCTACGGCCTTATGAGTAGCGTCTACAGCAGTTTGAGTATTTTCTGACTTTCCGGCTACTAGGCTTCCAAGCGCTCCACCTAGTACGATACCTCCGACAGTAAGCCCGGAGTTTTTAATAAATTTACGTCTCGAAGAACGTTTATCTAAAAAAGTTTGTTTATTTTCTTGTTCTGACATTTTGGTAAACCTCCTATTATGATTTGCTTAATGGAATAAAGAATGCCAATTGTATATTAGTAAAAAGAAGCCTGTAAAAACTAGCAAACTGGCAATGAAATAAATCTGTACTTTTTCTGCCCAGCAAAGAACAATAATAGCTAAACCAATGCCTGCACCAAGTAATGCAAACCAAGGGAAAGAACTGTGAGAGAAATGAAGAAAAAGTGCAAAATCCGCTACTAGAAAGAGAGCAAGCAATATTTGATTCAATAACACTAGTTCTTCTCTATTATAATTAGACATTATTATCCTCCTTTATAAGTTGAAATTTTCTTAAGATGCTATTTCTGTAGAACTATGTAACGAAAGAATTTTATCAGTTAAAAGTATTATCTTCAATCATTAATAAAGGGACAATCGACTACTCACACAACATATTCATTGAAAGTGTCCATTTTTGCTAAATAATTAAGTTAGTTTCATAAATAAAATTTTTCCTACTAGATACGAACAAATTTTCTTAAATGGTTGAAACTATCTGCAGTGCCCATAGGTGATATGAAATGAAAAAAGAATAATCAACGATGATTATTTAAAAGAATACGTCTTAGGTCTTAGTGGCTTTCCATCTGCAGTCTCTTCATAGAGTTTTCTCTTTAAGAGATGATAAAGAAATAAAGAAGT
Organism: Psychrobacillus sp. MER TA 171; assembly: GCF_023713305.1. Classification (NCBI taxonomy): domain Bacteria; kingdom Bacillati; phylum Bacillota; class Bacilli; order Caryophanales; family Bacillaceae; genus Psychrobacillus; species Psychrobacillus sp. MER TA 171. The sequence continues at coordinate 9,152 of NZ_JAMAWN010000032.1, forward strand.
ATTGTTCGTGGGGTGGGAAGATGGAAAAGGCGGTTTATATTGTATTAAGTGACACAGGCACCTGGTTTTCTAGGTTGATAGGAATGTATACAGGGAAAAGTAAAAATCATGCATCGATTGCTTTTGATGAGGAATTGAATGAAGTATATAGCTTTGGAAGAAAGCAACGATACAATCCTATTAACGGAGGATTTGTGCAGGAAGATGCTCGTGGTGGATTACTGTATCATGCTAATTGTTCCATTTTAAAATACAAAGTATCTTTGGATGAATATGATCGGATGCGTGACAAGGTGCTTACTTTTAAAGCAGAGCAAAAGAAGTATAAATATAACTTGCTTGGTTTGTTTGGAATTGCTCTTCAGTTAAATATTCAAAGGGAGAATGCCTTCTTTTGTTCTCAGTTTGTTGCTACTATATTGAACGAGGCAACTATAGATATAGCCAAACCATCTCATGTTCAGCCACATCACTTTGCTGAATATCCAGACATCGAACTAATTTATGAAGGTAAGCTAATGCACTTTTTAGTGGAAGAATCGATTATTTTAATAGGAAAAGAGTTCGTTTTATAACTACTTCCTTTTTCCTATGCTGGAATATTTACTTATACATTTGGACAGAATGGAATAGAAGTAAAGTTAAAGCTAGGAGGATAAAAATTGGAAAAAGATCATTCTAACAATGAGACTAATCGTGAGACTGAGGATACGCTGACAAATAGACAGGGACATCCAATTACAAACAATCAAAATATCAGAACAGTTGGTAACCGTGGTCCAGCAACGCTTGAAAATTATGACTTCATCGAAAAAATAAGTCATTTTGACAGAGAGCGGATTCCAGAACGTGTAGTTCATGCACGCGGAGCTGGAGCACATGGGTATTTTGAAGCGTACGGAGCAGTTGGAAATGAAAGTATATCGAAATATACTAGGGCTAAGCTATTCCAGGAAAAAGGAAAAAGAACACCGGTTTTTGCTCGTTTTTCTTCCGTTATTCATGGAGGACATTCACCTGAAACGCTACGTGATCCTAGAGGATTTGCTGTGAAATTTTATACGGAGGATGGCAACTGGGACTTAGTAGGAAACAACTTAAAGATTTTCTTTATTCGTGATGCGATGAAATTTCCTGATATGATTCATGCATTTAAGCCAGATCCTGTTACAAATATTCAAGATGCAGAACGATTCTTTGATTTTTGTGCAAGCTCTCCGGAATCCTTTCATATGGTTACCTTCATTTATTCACCTTGGGGAATTCCAGCGAATTATCGCATGATGCAAGGCTCAGGAGTAAATACGTATAAATGGGTAAATAAAGATGGTGATGGAGTCCTGATCAAGTATCATTGGGAGCCTAAACAAGGAATTCGTAATTTAACTCAATCAGAAGCTGAAGAAATTCAAGCGAAGAATTTCAATCATGCTACTCAAGACTTATATGATGCTATTGAAAAGGGAGATTTTCCTGAGTGGGAGTTAAACGTTCAAATTATGAGTGATGGTGAACACCCTGAGTTAGATTTCGATCCGTTAGACGATACAAAGTTATGGCCGAATGATCAATTTCCATGGATGCCAGTTGGAAAAATGGTGTTAAACCGTAATCCTCAGGACTATTTTATGGAAGTGGAGCAAGCTGCATTTGGTACAGGGGTATTAGTAGATGGACTAGATTTCTCAGATGATAAAATGCTTCAGGGACGGACCTTCTCCTATTCTGATACTCAGCGTCATCGAGTAGGAGCTAATTATTTACAGCTGCCTATTAATGCACCGAAAAAGCGTGTGGCAACCAATCAAACAGGTGGCCAAATGGCATACCGATTAGATAGAGGCCCTTTTCAAAACCCTCATATTAACTACGAGCCATCTATTTTAGATGGATTACATGAGGCTGAACAAACTGGCAAGGAATACACCCCAATGATTAAAGGAAACTTAGTTAGAGAATCGATAGACCGCCAAAGTAATACGAAGCAAGCAGGGGAAACCTATCGTAATTTTGAACAGTGGGAGAAAACAGAGCTACTGTCTAACCTAGTGAATGATCTCTCTAAGTGTGACCCAAGAATTCAGGATAAGATGATTGCTCTAGCAGAGGAAGCGGATGAAGAGTACGGAAGACTCCTTAAGGAAGGCTTAAAAAATGCACCTAAAGGTGGCTCTAGTCAGCATCCACTTGGAGACGTAAATGGAGAAAAAGCTCCACAGCAAGCGGTAGAAAATAGTCATGAAGCCGATCCTTATTAATATAAAAAATTAATACTCTAATATAAACAAACGTGAAACCGCACCTTGATTTCACGTTTTTATTTTGTCTCAATTGGTAACTATAGAGCTACGAGAGGAAATAACAAGGTCTAAGGATTTAAAAATTCAGAGAGCTTTTCTTATTTTTCTTACTTTTAAAACCTATTGTTTTACTGGGGAATAGAGTTCCTATATACTAATGAATAATATAATAGTCTTGTTTTTCTTAACCATGAACAGACTTTAATGATGAGGAGATGTAGGATATGTCAAAAATTTATATTATTCATGAAAATGATGAGTGGACAATTCATTTAACTAAAAGATTAGAGGAACTTAATCTGCCTTATGAAAGTTGGCATTTAGACCAAGGAATTGTAGACTTAACGGTCGAACCACCAAGTGGTGTATTTTATAACCGCATGAGCGCATCTTCTCATACTAGGGGGCATAGGTATGCACCAGAGCTGGCTGGAGGCATGCTTACATGGTTGGAGCATCATGGAAGAACGGTATTTAATGGAACAAAAGCATTAAGCTTGGAACTGAGTAAAATCAATCAGTATGCAGCATTAGAAGCAAGCGGTATTCGAACACCTAAAACAATAGCTGCCGTTGGTAAGGAACACATCGTTTCTGCTGCGGAAAAATTAGGGGTTGTCCCTTTTATAACTAAACATAATAGAGCAGGGAAAGGACTAGGGGTTCAATTATTCCAAACAGTCGATGCATTAAAGGAATATATTTATGGCCCAATGTTTGATGAACCCGTGGATGGCATTACATTAATTCAAGAGTATATTCAATCTCCAGAATCGTATATTACAAGAGCAGAGTTTGTCGGAGGAAAGTACTTATATGCTGTTAGAGTGGATACCTCTGAGGGATTTGAACTCTGCCCGGCTGACTCGTGTCAAATTGGCGATGCCTTCTGTCCAGTGGGAGAGGAGCCAACTGTTAAACCAAAGTTTGAGATCCAAGAGGATTTAGAGGAAGGATGGATTGCAAAATATGAAGCCTTCCTTCAAAAAAACAAAATAGATGTTGCAGGTATTGAATTCATACGAGATAGTAATGGTGAAGTCTACACCTATGATGTAAACACGAATACGAATTACAATGCGGACGCTGAGGAAAAGGCTGGAAAATATGGCATGCTAGAGCTTGCTAAGTTTCTAGGAGCAACACTAGAAAGCTTAAAAGCATTTAATTAATAAACAAAGGAGGGACATGAGAAATTCATGCCTCTCCTTTAATAGTTATGTGATATTTTAAGAGAAATCCTCTTTTAAAATAGAGTAAATTTTTAAATCTACATGTTTCCCTTTTACTTTCATCCCTTTTCTCATAGTACCCTCATAGGACATCCCCACTTTTTCCATTACACGCGAGGAGCCGACATTCTCGACAAAGCATCTAGCCTGTATGCGTATTAAGTCCATGTGGTTAAAGCCAAAATGGATTAATGCTTCGGCAGCCTCAGTAGTTAACCCTTGTCCCCAGTAATCAGGAGAAAGAACGTATCCGATTTCAGCACTATCATGTTTAATTTGCCATTGGACGAAGTCGATAGTTCCGATAAACTGACCTGTTTCCTTATATTCAATCCCCCACGGTGCGATATCTTTTTTCTCGTACTGCTTTAGGATAAAATGAATGAATTCCTTCGTGTCCTCTATTGTATTATGCTGATCCCAAGTAACATACTTAGATACTTCTGGATTGGATCCATATGTATACATATCCTCTGCATCACCTAGCGTAATTTTCCGCAGTATGAGTCTTTCAGTTTCCAATTGTGGCAAGTCTCCGTAAATCGTTTGAATTTCCATTCCATAATATCCTCCTTTTGGTTAGTTCTTTCCATTATAATTTATTTAGCTTTGTTAAAGATATGGGTTTATTTTGACTAACATTTCTTTTTTAAAGTGACTGTAAACATAAACAAAGGTACTTTCAAATGTCTGTTAAATATAAATAGATGATGAAATTGGGGTTGGTGACCATTTTGAAGCTTTGTTTATGCTAGTAAATTTTTAGCGATTAATCGATGCTAAAGCTGTTCCATTTATTGATCGGAGCGCCAGACGGCGACTCCTACGGGATGAGTGAGACAGATAAGACATCACAACCACGCGCGTAAGCGATGGGTGATGGCTTATCGCTCACCCCGAGGAAAGCGTCCGGCTGGGGCAGAAATCAATTCTACTCTATGCTTTAAGATTTCTTTGCATCATAAATCAACCCTAACCTTTAACATAGCCATTTATTTTTAAAAAAAGAAAGACTATTTAGATATAATGGTAGTAAGCTAATTAAAAGAGAAAAGAGGGGGAAGTATGAGGAAATATGAGATTATCTTATTCGATTTGGACGGAACGTTGTCAGATCCTAAAATAGGAATTACAACCTCTATCCAATATGGGTTAGAAAAAATGGGGATTTTGGAGAAGGATCTTGAAAAGTTAGAGTGCTTTATCGGACCACCATTACTGATTTCTTTTGCAGATCATTATGGCTTTAATGAAAAGCAATGCCACCAAGCCATTGCTTTTTATAGAGAGAGATTTATAGAAACTGGCATGTATGAGAATGAACTTTACGAGGGTATTATCCCGTTGCTGGAAAAGTTAAAAGCGGCAGGGAAAAAGCTTGCAGTTGCGACCTCTAAGCCTACGGTATTTGCTATCGAAATTTTAAAGTATTTCCAAATTGAAGATTACTTTGATGTAGTGGCTGGTAGTGAATTAGATGGAACTAGGTCAGCTAAGGCAGAAATCATACAATATGTTCTAGACGAGTTTCAGGATAAAACGAAGGATAGTTTTGTCATGATTGGAGATAGAAAGCATGATATGATTGGAGCTAATTTAACGGGCATAGATTCCATAGGGGTAACGTATGGATTTGGATCGTCTGAAGAGTTGGAGCATGCGAGTGCTACTTACATTGTTGATAGTATAGAGGAGCTAGAGAAAATAATTGCTTAAAGAACTAGATTAAGCGAAGCTATTCTAAATGGTGATATAAAAGGAGTTGTGACAATGAGCTTTGTAGCTTTATTGATCAGTCTATTAGTAGTTGTTTTTGGTGTAGCTATTTTAACAGGAATCATCTATTTGTTGATGAAAGCATCTAAGAAGTAAAAGGATTTTAGATGAAAGTAAAAAGACCGATTGCTAAGTAGCGTTCGGTCTTTCCTTTTAATATTTATAGGATTGTCCACCATCGATTGTGATAACGCACGCATTTACAAACTTAGATTCATCAGATAACAAGAATGCAACAACGTTTGCTACCTCTTGAGGTCTACCGAAACGTTTCATAGGGTTAACGGAAACAAATGCTTTTCCAGCCTCTTCCCAGCCTTCTTCTCCACCAATTTGCTTTAAAGAAGCTTCTACCATAGGAGTCATGATGGCACCAGGAGCAATTGCATTAATATTAATACCGAATTGACCATATTCAATACCAGAGTTTCTAGTAAGGCCGACTACACCGTGTTTACTAGCAGAGTAACCCGACTGATTGCCGACACCACGAATACCGCCGACAGATGCAGTGTTTACTACAGAACCAGCTCCATTTTTTTTCATCTCAGCTAGTACATATTTTAAGCCATAAAATACTCCGTTTAGATTAACATTCACGACCTTGTGAAACTCTTCGATACCGAAATCCTCTGTCAGGTTTTGCTTGCCCTCTATTCCAGCATTGTTGAAAAATCCATCTATACGTCCAAACTTGTTAACTGTTTCATCCACATAGTTTTTAACTGCTGCCTCTTCTGCAACGTTTGCTGTAACTAGGAGTAATTCAGTATTTGGTGCCACTTCTAGGATACGACTTTTAGTTTCCTCTAGGCCATTGCTATTTAAATCTACCAGTGTCAGTTTAGCTCCATCCTTCGCCAAGGTTATGGCAGTGACCTGTCCTAGACCTGAACCAGCTCCAGTTATAATAATTACCTTTTCATTAAAACGTTTAGTCATAAACAGTTCCTCCATTTGTTAGTCTTTACTATATCTCGCATGCTATTAAATAGTACAAGTTAGGTTGCCACGAAAATGGCTTACTATACATTGGTTTCCTTGTTAATTTACAGACCTTTTAGTTTCCCTCTATAATAAAAGAGTTATATAGTGTGCTTAGTTTTTGAGTCGTATGTGTGAAGCTCTTTATAATAGATGTCTCAGCTACCTCTCATTATGTATTTAAGCGCTTTCTTATTTAGGAGGTACTAAAGTGAAGTTCGTTTCGTGGAATGTCAATGGGCTGAGAGCCTGTGTAAATAAAGGATTTTTAGATTACTTTCAGAAGGTAGATGCTGATGTTGTATGCCTTCAGGAAACCAAGCTGCAAGAAGGTCAAATCTCACTTGCTTTAGATGGTTATGAGCAGTATTGGAACTATGCATTGAAAAAAGGGTACTCGGGAACTGCTATCTTTACAAAGATTAAACCTATTTCAGTTAAATATGGAGTAGGAGACTTAGAAACCGAAGATGAAGGACGCATTATTACAATGGAGTTCGAGGATTTCTATTTAGTGAATGTTTACACTCCAAATGCCAAACGTGATTTAACAAGACTTGCTTATCGATTAGAGTGGGAAGACGACATGCGTACATATTTAACGCAGTTAGATACTATAAAGCCTGTACTCATGTGTGGAGATTTAAACGTGGCTCACGCTGAAATAGATTTGAAAAATGCTAAGTCCAATAAAGGTAATTCAGGATTTACGACAGAGGAAAGAGGGAAGATGACCTCGTTATTGGCAGAAGGGTTTGTCGATACCTACCGATACTTCCATCCAGACCAAGAGGGCGCGTACACGTGGTGGTCATACATGAGTAAGGTGAGGGAGCGCAATATCGGCTGGCGCATTGATTATTTTATAGCATCCGAAAGGTTAATCCCCCGACTGATCAGTGCTTCGATTGACGCAGATGTGTTAGGTAGCGATCATTGTCCCATTTTATTAGAAATAAAGGACGAAATGTCATGAATAGCTTATAAAATATTCAATATATTAAGGGAAAGGATACTATCCCTTAATAAAATAGAGTACAATGTGTTTAAAATAGAAAAATTCTGGAGGTACCAATAGATGAATGGTTTAGCTATCCAATTAAATGAGAAAATGCAAAAAGAAAATCCTGCAATTTTTAATATGTTATCCGATTTAGGCAAAAATCTATACTATCCAAAAGGAATATTAAGTCAAAGTGCAGAAGCTGGAAAAAAAGCACATCGCTTTAATGCTACTATTGGGATTGCTATTGAAAATGGAGAGCCTATGCATTTTCGTCATATTCAAGATAAATTAGATTATAGTCCTAGCGACATTTATCCATATGCTCCACCCCAAGGGAAGGAGGCACTTCGTTCTGCTTGGAAGGAAAAACTACTGATCGACAACCCCTCTTTACAAGGGAAAAACTTTGGATTACCGATTGTTACTAATGCATTAACTCATGGACTAAGTATTGTTGCCGATTTATTTATGAATCCTGGTGATGTAGTAATTACCCCCGATCAATACTGGGGTAATTACAATACAGTCTTTCAAATAAGAAGAGGAGGAAAGGTGGAAACTTTCCCTCTATTTAATGAAAATGGCGGCTTTGACGTAGAAGGCTTCCGAGCTACACTTTTAAAGCAGACAGGAAAAGCTATTGTATTATTAAACTTTCCTAACAATCCTACTGGCTTTACTCCATCTGTTCAAGAAGGAGAAGCAATTGTCGAGGCCTTGAAGGAAGCGGCTGATGGCGGTTTAGATATAGTAGTGGTATTAGATGATGCCTATTTCGGTCTTTTTTATGAGGATTCTATGAAGGAATCACTATTTGCCCTACTAGCGGGTGCCCATTCTAATATATTACCTATTAAAGTAGATGGAGCAACGAAAGAAAATTACGTTTGGGGTCTCCGGGTTGGTTTTATCACCTATGCTGCTACTCCAGACGTATTAGACGCACTAGAGCAAAAGACAAAGGGTATTATTCGAGGTACCATCTCAAGTGGTTCCCATATTTCCCAAACGCTGATTTTAGAGTCGCTTAAATCAGATGACTTCCAAAAGGAAAAACAAGAGAAGTTCAATATTATGCTAGGAAGAGCAACTAAAACAAAAGAAGTACTTGCAGATGCAAGATTTGATGCTTACTGGACATACTATCCATTTAACTCTGGCTACTTCATGTGCTTAAAACTTCATGATTTAGATGCAGAAACGCTTCGTTTACATTTACTAGATCAATATGGTGTTGGTGTTATTGCTAGTAATACAACTGATATTCGTGTAGCCTTCTCTTGTGTAGAAGAAGAGGATATTGAAGAGCTATTTAACCTAATCTATAAGGGCTGCCAAGATCTAACTAAATAATTTTGACCTGTTAAAACTACCTAAGAAAAACTTAGGTAGTTTTTTGCGGTATTAAGGAGTTTAGCAATTAAACTTAGAGATAGCATATTTTATCTTATAGAGAGATTTGAATAGGATAGGAAACTTATCGGCCGTTCTATTACTTATATTTATTAAATATGTGATTGTATTTCTGTCCGAGAGAATTAATACCAATTGGTACGCATATTTTATAGAGTATTAAATCTATTTTCTTTAGTGGTTCGAAAGAAAGAAGGGGGGATTGAAATGCGGAGAAGAAGAGAGTCATCGGTCATATTTCAAATATTTATAGGTAGTTGTATTGCTATGGTTGTTTTGTTTGGTTTGTACCTTATTGCTGACAAAGACAAGGAAGAACGGTCTGGAGAGCCAGAGAAAGTTGACACAGTTACGGAGATTGAAAAAGAAGAGCCACAGGTAGAAGGAAAGACGACTCCGAGTCCTTCAAATCCTAATGTTAAAGTCGAATACTCTTCTAAAGAATGGGTGACTCACGGTGGAGATTACTATAATAGGAGATATTCGGTACTCGATCAAATTACATCAGAGAACATTGGAGATTTAAAGCCAACCTGGGTAACTAGTTTAGGTTCTGGAGCAGAGCCTAAGTATTCAGGAGAGGCAACTCCATTAGTCGTGGATGGAATTATGTATGTGGCAACCGGTGCTAATGATATATTTGCTTTAGATGCCAAAACTGGTGAATTGATATGGGCTACGAGCCGGATATTAGCCAAGAGATGGATACTGTATGCTGTGGTTGGACAACGCGAGGTCTAGCTGTAGGAGATGGGAAAGTATATGCAGGTCTACTAGATGCACGTCTTATCGCTTTGGATCAAAAAACGGGAGAATTGCAATGGGAGACAAAGGTTGCAGAATGGGAGGAAGGCTATACCGTCACTAGTGCCCCTCTTTATTATAATGGTAAGGTCTACACCGGAGTGGCAGGAGGTGAATATGGAATTCGTGGTCGCGTAATGGCGTATGATGCGGATTTAGGATACGAAGTATGGAGATTCTATACCATACCAGGTCCAGGTGATATAAATGGCGATACTTGGCCAGACAATGATTCTTGGTTGACTGGCGGAGGACCTGTTTGGAATACTCCAGCTGTAGATCCTGAGCTTGGATATATTTACTTTGCTACTGGCAATACAGCACCTGACTTAGATGGAAGCAACCGAGAGGGTGATAATTTATATGCTAACTCGGTTGTTGCTGTTAATGCAGAAAATGGAGACTATGTTTGGCACTTCCAAGAGGTGCATCATGATATATGGGATATGGATCCAGCCAATCCTGTTGTTTTGTTTGACGTAGAAAAAGATGGTGTGATGAGAAAGGGACTTGGGCAGGCAGGGAAAACTGGCTGGGTGTATTTCTTAGATCGAACCGACGGGACACCGCTTATTGGTATTGAAGAAAAGCCCGTTCCACAATTGGCAGAACAAAAAACCTCTCCTACCCAACCTTTCCCGGTTGGGGATGCATTCGTACCTCAAGGAGTTTTCCAGGATGACGTTGATAAGGATTTAGGAGATACATTTGAAGGGCAAATAGGAGACATATTTACTCCTTTCTGGGAGGAGCCAATCACACTTAAGCCGGGTCCAGCAGGCGGAGCAAATTGGCCACCTTCTGCATATAATCCGGATACTGAGTTGTTCTATGTGCTAGGGAATGATAATTATTTTTCCTTTGCAAGACAAGAAGATGAAGCGTTCGAAGAGGGTTCTATGTATATAGGAAGCATAATGCAGCCAGTTTCTAATGCACCTGTAAGAGGTACAGTAACTGCATTAGATGTGAAAACAAATAAAATAGTTTGGCAGCAAAATTGGGATGCACAAGCATACAGTGGAGTATTAACAACTAAAGGGAATCTAGTTTTTGTAGGTCACAACGATGGAAGGCTGATAGCCTTTGATGCAAAAACAGGTAACCAATTATGGGAGTATATGATGGATGCGGGGGCCAATGCTCCTTCTATCACATATGAAATAGACGGAGAGCAGTATATTTCTATTTATGCGGCAGGCAATGCTTTAGCGGGATCGAAGCATGGAGATAAAATATATACCTTCAAGCTTGGAGGTAGCTTACCTGAAGGGCAAGTGATTGATGGCTCTGTTAAAGAAAAGGTAAGTGTGAATGAAGAAACGGAAGGAGCAACCGTTAGTTCTGACTTTGGTCTTTCTGTTTATACAAACAGCTGCATAGCTTGTCATGGAGATCAAGGTGCCAATGGACACAATGGGCCAAATCTTCAAGATAGTAAATTTGCAGAAAACAGAGAAAACGTAATAGATCGAATAACTAATGGAGGAACTACTATGCCTTCGTTTAATGAGACATTAACCCAAGAGGAAATAGATGCAGTTGCGGATTATGTCTTGACGGCCATCTCTCCTTTAGGTAAATAATAAGATAGGCAGTTTAGCCAGTCCTGTGAGGGGGCTGGCTTTGTTGTGGTTAATTTTCCATGCGAAAGGGTAAATAGTGTATACTAAGTTCAATAGTTATTAGAAGGAGATCATCATGAAAAAAATTTATGCCGATGACAGTTTAGCATTACATACTGATTTATATCAGATAAATATGGTGGAGGCCTACTGGGCTGATAATATGCATGAGAGAAAAGCAGTGTTTGAATTATTTTTCCGAAAGCTTCCTTTTGGGAATGGTTATGGCATTTTTGCTGGTCTAGAAAGATGTCTGGATTACTTAAGAGATTTTCATTTTTCGGAAAGCGATTTAGAGTACTTGCAAAATGGACTAGGGTATCGTGATGATTTTATAGATTACTTAAAAACGGTTCGTTTTACTGGTGATGTTTATTCGATGAAAGAAGGGGAATTAGTATTTCCTAATGAGCCAATTATTCGAGTGGAATCTACTCTAGCAGAAGCACAATTAGTAGAGACCGCTTTGCTTAACATCGTGAATTATCAAACGTTAATTGCTACTAAGGGATCTCGTATTAAACAGGTGGTCAAAGACGAAGTGGCAATGGAATTTGGCTCTCGACGTGCTCAAGAAATGGATGCTGCAATTTGGGGAACTCGTGCAGCCTTTATCGGAGGGATTGAGGCGACTAGTAATGTTCGCGCTGGCAAAATGTTTGGTATCCCTGTCTCTGGAACACATGCACATTCCATGGTGCAAGCATATAAAAGTGAGTATGATGCCTTTCACTCATATGCAAAAAGACACAAGGATTGTGTTTTCCTCGTAGATACATATAATACCTTGAAAACAGGTGTGCCAACTGCTATTAAAGTAGCTAAAGAGCTAGGGGATAAGATAAATTTCATAGGTATTCGCTTAGATTCAGGAGATATCTCGTTCTTATCGAAGGAAGCTAGAAAAATGCTAGATGCAGCAGGGTTTCCAAATGCTAAAATAATCGTTTCTAATGATTTAGACGAGTATACTATTTTGAACTTAAAGGCTCAGGGAGCAAAGGTAGACAGCTGGGGGATTGGCACTAAGCTGATTACAGGATATGACCAGCCTGCACTTGGTGCTGTATATAAAATTGTATCTATTGAAAATGAAGCAGGGGTAATGGAGGATACTATCAAAATCTCCTCTACTACTGAAAAAGTTACTACTCCTGGGCAGAAAAAGCTCTTCCGTATTATAGATAAGGAAAACGGTAAGGCTGAGGGTGATTACATTGCTATGCATGATGAAGACCCTGCTCATGAGGAACGTCTAAAAATGTTCCACCCTGTCCATACCTTCGTTTCAAAATTTGTCACGAACTTTGAGGCTAAGGATTTACATGTAAAGGTAATCGAAAACGGGACAGTAATTTATAATAACCCAGATCTTGCGGAAATTCGGAATTATGCTCATGATAATTTGGATTTGCTTTGGGAGGAATATAAGCGTTCTCTTAATCCAGAGGAATATCCTGTTGATTTAAGCCAGAAGTGCTGGGACAATAAAATGCGTAACATTCAAGAAGTGAAGGAAATGGAGCAAAATCTTATTTCAAACAATGGAGGGATTTAAGATGTCTGACAAACAAAGAGAAATTATCGAAGCCTTAAAAGTAAAGCCGGAGATTGATCCAAAAGAGGAAGCTCGTATAAGTATCGATTTTATGAAAGACTATTTAAAGAAGCATCCATTTTTAAAAAGTATGGTTTTAGGTATTTCAGGTGGCCAAGACTCCACTTTAGTGGGTAAGCTTGCCCAAATGGCAGTGGATGAGTTGAATGACGAAATGGGAGCAGGTACGTATTCATTTATCGCGGTTAGTTTACCATACGGGGTGCAATTTGATGAATCTGATCGTCAGGATGCACTGAACTTTATTCAGCCAAGCAAACGTGTAACCATTAATATTAAGGAAGCCGTAGACGCAAGTGACCGTGCGTTGAAGGAAGCAGGCATAACCCTTAGTGATTTTGCAAAAGGAAATGAAAAAGCGAGAGAACGTATGAAGGCTCAGTATTCTATAGCTGCAACATATAACGGTGTAGTGCTAGGTACAGATCATGCGGCCGAAGCGGTCACTGGTTTTTATACTAAATATGGTGATGGTGGAGTAGACTTAACCCCAATTTTCCGTCTCAATAAAAGACAAGGGAAGCAATTGCTAAAGCATCTCGGTGCACCACAGCATCTCTACACTAAAGTTCCGACAGCCGACCTAGAGGAAAATCGTCCAGCTCTACCGGATGAGGTTGCACTTGGAGTGAGCTACGATGATATTGATGATTACCTAGAAGGTAAGAATGTATCTCCAGAAATAGAAGAGAAAATCGTTGGCTTCTATGATCGTTCTGAACACAAACGACAGCTGCCAATAACCATTTTTGATGACTTTTGGAAAAAATAATAGTGTCTGAGACATAATTAGTTTAAGTTTACGCAAAAAGAGAAATTGCACTGTGGAATTTCTCTTTTTGCGTTTATTTTTCACTTCTTTCCTCTGGCCCAAATTTCGACCAGCCATTATAACCAGACAACTCATATTTTAAATATCCTTTTGAATCTACTTCATAGATGTTTAAAATAGCGACAGCTTTTGGAGGTTGTCTTGTATAAAAATAAAGAATACTATCTTCTTTTTGTTCGCTATCTTCAATGTAGTAGTGTAAATATACGCTTATATCATTTGTTTTCATTTCTTTACTGCTACCAGTAATTTTACCCGTTTTTCCAGGATCGAGACTTTTTATGGTTCCTAACTCTATAAAATCAGTCTGATTCCCGCTATATGAAAATTGAAGATCGGGTAGATTTTGATCACTAAAATTATTTACCTCTATAGTAACTCCTTTATCATATTTTTTATATTCATCTGGTGATCCATCTAAAAAGAACAATAAATATATGGGTAATATTATGAATAAAGTTACAAGTATTGTAAGTATTAACCCCAAAAATATAACAAGACTAAGAGGTATATTAGTTTTCTTCATTATCCAACGCCTACTCTCTCCTTATGAGGATTATAACAAAAATTCAAACAAAGTAAGTAATACACCCTTATAATCTAAATGGAAAGCATCGGGAACTTTGCTCAACTATGTATTTTGAGTAGAGTTTTCCCTAGTTTCTTTTTGGTTTAGTAAAGCGCTTTTAATACAATAGAAAAAATAATTTAAATTGTTTTATCTTCCTTTTTTGGTTATGCTTATACTGTATTATAAAAATTTTCTAACTAATCATTTAATGATAATTTTGGGGGAAAACAGATGAATGAAAAATTACAGATAGAAGCAATTATTTCTAATATAGAAAAAGTAATGATAGGGAAGAAAGACATTGCAGAATTAGCAGTTGTATCTCTTTTGGCAGATGGACATGTTTTGCTCGAGGATGTTCCTGGAGTGGGAAAAACCATGATGGTTCGTGCGCTCGCTAAATCTATCGGGGCCGATTTTAAAAGAATTCAATTTACTCCTGACTTATTACCATCCGACGTATTAGGAGTCTCCATATATAACCCCAAAGAAATGGAATTTGAGTTTCGACCAGGACCTATTCTTGGGAACATTGTGTTAGCAGACGAGATCAACCGTACGTCCCCGAAAACACAATCAGCATTACTAGAAGGAATGGAAGAAGCTTCCGTTACAATTGACGGCATTACGATGCCGCTTCCAAAGCCATTTTTTGTTATGGCTACCCAAAATCCAATTGAGCATGAGGGTACATATCCTTTACCTGAGGCTCAGCTAGACAGATTTTTGTTGAGATTAAAAATGGGCTACCCTAATCAACATGAAGAGATTGAAGTGTTAAATAGATTAGAGCATGCATCTCCTATTGATAGCCTCCAGCCAGTAGTTTCTCTTGAAGAGCTTATTCACCTCCAGAAACAAGTAAAAAATGTTAGCGTAGATTTGACAATGAAGGGATATATTGTGGATTTAGCTAATAGAACACGAGTAGATACTTATGTTTATCTTGGAGTGAGCCCTCGAGCATCCATTGCGTTGATGCGTGCCTCTCAGGCCTATGCCTTACTACAGGGAAGAGATTACGTGATTCCAGATGATATTCAATATTTATTGCCATTTGTTTTTGGGCACCGTGTTATTCTTCGTCCTGAGGCAAGGTATGATGGTATTTCTTCTGAGGAAGTACTTTCCCGTATTGTTAAACGAACTCCTGTCCCTATCAAGAGGAAGGTACACGGATGATTGAGCGGACAGAAGGATTAAAGAAGTATAAAGGTTTTATTGGTATCCTTCTTCTCTTGGTGGTGGCATTTGTGTATGCAATGTTTCAGGGGGGCTTCGTCAGTTGGTTTCTTTTTTACCTCATTGTTCCTCTCTCTATATACTCAATTCTACTGTTTTTTTACCCACTCTCTAAGATAGAAGCAGAGAGGATAATTGAAACACGAAAAGTGTATAGCGGGGGAA
Organism: Psychrobacillus sp. MER TA 171; assembly: GCF_023713305.1. Taxonomy (NCBI): domain Bacteria; kingdom Bacillati; phylum Bacillota; class Bacilli; order Caryophanales; family Bacillaceae; genus Psychrobacillus; species Psychrobacillus sp. MER TA 171. Next base: position 24,720 of record NZ_JAMAWN010000032.1, read on the forward strand.
GATTTTCTGCCACGGTCAGGGTGACAAGAAATAATCGTTTTCCTCTGTTGTTTGTGTGGTTTGAGGAAAGGGTCGGACCTTCTCTTAGGCATACAGGGTCAAGAAGACAGCTTGTCTTTTGGGGAATAAAAAAAGAGTTTACCTGGACGTATGAAATAGAACATATGCCACGCGGTGAGCATGTATTAGAGGGGACAACAATTGAAGTGAGCGATCTGTTTGGATGGATGAAAAAAAGTATTTTTATTTCGAATCCAAAAACCTTACTAGTCTTTCCGAATCTAACAGATATGATTTATATTCCAATGGAAACTAGGTATGATCAGGGAGCAGCTGCATCAAGAATTCAAGTGATGAAGGATACGACTATGGCGACAGGGGTACGTTCCTATCAGCCTGGTGATCGAGTTTCTTGGATACATTGGAAGTCATTTGCCCGTACCCAAACTCTTAAAACTAAGGAATTTGAAGATCGTCAATCTCAAGATTTGTTCATCTTAATCGATCGAACGTTGACTCCTATGTTTGAGGACGTCGTAGATTTATCTGCCTCTATTATGCAGGCCATTGTTCGCCATCAAGCCAGCAGTGCATTTTTATCTCTTGGAGAAGATCGTTTCTTCTTGCCAAATGTAGAGAATGAGACCCAGCTACATCAAGTCTTATATCATTTAACAAAAGTGCAACCTGATTTAAACAAGCCTATTGAACAAGTCATATCTCAGGAGCCAGCATTAGCTCAAGCAACTTCGTTATTATATATAACAAGTGAGCTAACACATGAGTGGATTGATGGGATAAACCGTAACGCAGGAAACTTACGTTTATGTAGGTGCTTTGTCGTAAAAAACAAAAACGAGAAACCAAATAAAAATGAAACTGCACTTTACCAATACGCGAAAAGTAGAGGGGTAGACGCTCATAATATTACAAAGGACCGTTTTGCCCAAGCGTTTATGGAGGTGAATCGTTCATGAAAGATAACTACCTGCAAGGAATCATTTCCTTCCTAATTTATACGTTCACCTGTTTTTTAATAGTAGAATGGTTGAAGCCAGTTATGGAATTGACTAATACCGACCACTTATCATTGTTTGTCATATATCTGTCTGTATCCTTCTTTTTTTACTTTATAAAGCTTAACTGGAAGGTTACTATACCGATCAAGCTAGTGTTTATCAGTTGGACCATTGTTCATATCTACACGGATTATTCTTTTTTATCTAGAGATTCATTGAATTATTTAAGTGAATCACTTCAACACAACTTTGTCTCTATTTTTAGCCAGGAATGGGGAGCAATAACGGATCCGTTTCGGACCTTTTTGTTTTTTGCTCTACTTTGGATGACTACCTATTTACTAAACTATTGGATCACCATTAGAAAGACAATTTTATTGTTTTTCATACTGACCGTTTTATTTATCACTATTTTGGATACATTCAGTCCTTACAATGCTAAGAATTCTATAGTCATTACATTAATTTCTGGGTTTATCATTATGGGATTACTCTATATACAAAAATTAATAAAAGAAAATCAAGTCTCTATTAGAGGAACCTTTGTCACAGCTTCTATTACTAGTTTAATCGTATTAGTTATGATCAGTGGTATAACGGCATATGCAATGCCAAAAGCAGGTCCGATATGGCCCGATCCTGTCCCTTTTTTTACTACCTCTACACTTGAAGTAGATGAGCGTGAAGGGAATGGAGCTAGTGTAAATGGTGTGAAGAGGGTTGGCTACGGAGAAAACGATGAGCAATTAGGAGGAGCTTTCCAAAGTGATGATACGCCTGTTTTTTGGGCAAAGACTGATACCCCGCAATACTGGAAGGTTGAAACCAAAGATACTTATACCTCTAAAGGTTGGGTACAATCCGAGGAAGAGACACCTTTACTAAGCTTTGGGAGTGGAGAACTATTTGAAACGGATTTCCCACCCGGAGCAGAAGAATATACGGAGGAAGCTAATATAATGTTGGCGCAAGAATTTCCATTAATTCTTCAGCCTTATGGTATGAAAAGCATACAAACGAATGAAGAAGCTTTGTTTACAAGTAATCCACTAACCCAAAAAATTTCTGTTCTTAATAGCAGTAATTCTGTTCTATGGGATTACAATGTGACATTTAGTGAGCCTAGTTATAGTCTTAAAGCGATGCGGGAAACCTCTGTAGAAGATTTAAGTTTGGTGCCTGCTGAATTGCAGCGATATTTACAGCTGCCTGACACACTACCTGAGAGAGTAAAAGAGCTTGCCGTCAGCATTACGGAAGATCGGATAAGTCTCTATGATAAGGCGCTTAATATTGAACGCTATTTCAGAGGGAATAACTTTAGCTACAATCAAACGATGGCTGCGGTTCCAAGGGGCGACACAGACTATGTAGATCAGTTTTTATTTGAAACGAAGGTAGGCTACTGTGATAACTTTTCAACTTCAATGGTCGTCCTTCTACGCTCCCTTGATATCCCCGCACGATGGGTTAAAGGGTTTGCTCCTGGAGAACGAGCGAATGTAGAAGGTCTTGGAAGTGTTTATGAGGTTACGAATAATAATGCACACTCGTGGGTAGAGGCTTATTTTCCAAACGTAGGGTGGATAACATTTGAGCCGACAATTGGCTTTTCCTCAAGTGCCAATGTTATATACGATATAGAGTCACAGACTGATGAACCTCAGACTCCAGAACAGCAGGAGGAGAAACAAGAGGAGCAAGCTACAACAGGAAAAAAAGATGATGATGTTTCCTTTAGCTTAACGACCTTCCTTCAAGATACTTTAGAATGGATGACGGAAAGAAAGGCAGCTATCATTTGGGGTCTTATAATTCTTGGAATCATAAGCCTGTTTGCTTATAGCCGTCGCGGAAAGTGGTTACCTAAGGTATTAATACCAGTAGGTAGAATGCGTAAAAATGATTGGAACTCTTTCGAGAAAATGTACCATCAGCTTCTACAGCAGCTAAGTCTCCATGGGATGCGAAGAGAGCAAGGACAAACCTTATTGGACTTTGCTAAAAAAGTGGACAAGGATATCGGTACCAACCATATGACTGATCTAACCAAGGTGTATCAACAGGGCTTTTATGGGAACAATAAAACGGAACTTAATTATGCGTCGATTAGAGAAAGTTGGGAATATTTAATCAATCGTATAAGCGGTTGATTTTACCCTCAACAACCTGTAAACTGAAGTCAAATTAAATTTGACCAAGTTGCCCTCGTATATGTCCGATAATATGGTTCGGATGTTTCTACCAAGTTACCGTTAATAACTTGACTATGAAGGTGAATGCAGTCATGTCTTTTTTAAGGACATCTGCATTCACCTTTTAATGTAGAAAGCAAAAACGCGTAGAAAGAGGAACTTTCGCACGCGTTTTTTTAATACGTATTGGGTTTAACGGATTGGGATAAATATATATAGAAGAGGTGGAATGCATATGTCTTCAACTCCATTGTTGAAAGAACAAGAAAAAATTGTCGTTCTAGATTTCGGCAGTCAGTACAATCAGTTAATCACTCGTCGGATTCGTGAGTTTGGAGTGTATAGTGAATTACATCCCCATACTGTAACTGCCGAGGATATTAAAAAAATGAACGCCACTGGTATCATTTTTTCAGGTGGACCTAACTCTGTATATGATACGAATGCTTTTCATATCGATGAGGCAATCTATGATTTGAATATACCTATTCTAGGAATTTGCTATGGTATGCAGTTAATGGCTTATCAATTTGGCGGAAAAGTAGAAAAGGCTTTTTCAAGAGAATACGGTAGAGCAGAGATTGACATTAAGAATCCGACAGCATTATTTGGCGACCTTCCTTCTAAGCATGTAGTTTGGATGAGTCACGGAGATCATGTAACTGCTGCACCAGAAGGCTTTGATGTGATTGCGACAAGCCCATCTTGTGATGTTGCTGCAATGGCAAATGTTGAAAAAGGCTTATATGCGGTACAATTCCACCCAGAAGTACGTCACTCTATTTACGGTCTAGAGCTACTTCGCCAATTCGTATTTGACGTTTGTAAGGCAAAAGGCGATTGGTCAATGGAAAGTTTCATTGAAATGGAAATCGAAAAAATTCGTGAAACAGTTGGGGACAAGAAAGTTCTATGTGCGCTAAGTGGAGGAGTAGATTCCTCAGTAGTTGCAGTCCTTATCCATAAAGCAATTGGTGACCAGCTTACTTGTATGTTCGTAGACCATAATCTACTTCGTAAGGATGAAGCGGAAGGTGTAATGAAAACCTTCTCTGAGGGCTTCAATATGAATGTTATAAAAATTGATGCGCGTGAGCGTTTTATGAATAAATTAGCTGGAGTTTCTGATCCAGAGAAAAAACGTAAAATTATTGGTAATGAATTTATTTATGTGTTCGATGATGAAGCGTCTAAATTAGAAGGTATGGATTTCCTTGCGCAAGGAACACTGTACACAGATATCATTGAAAGTGGAACAGCTACTGCTCAAACAATCAAATCTCATCATAACGTTGGTGGACTTCCAGAGGACATGCAGTTCAAATTAATTGAGCCTTTGAAAACTTTATTCAAAGATGAGGTTCGTGCATTAGGCTCAGAGCTAGGCTTAGCTGATGAAATCGTATGGCGCCAACCATTCCCTGGTCCTGGACTAGCTATCCGAGTTCTAGGAGAAGTAACAGAAGAAAAACTAGCAATCGTACGTGAATCGGATGCAATCCTACGCGAAGAAATAGCTAAGGCAGGCTTAGACCGCGATATCTGGCAATACTTCACTGTACTTCCTGATATCCGCAGCGTTGGTGTAATGGGTGACGCAAGAACTTACGATTACGCAATTGGTATCCGTGCAGTTACCTCTATCGACGGTATGACATCTGACTGGGCACGTATCCCATGGGACGTTCTAGAAAAGGTATCTGTTCGATTAGTAAATGAAGTGCAACACATCAATCGCGTGCTGTATGACATTACGAGTAAACCACCAGCTACGATTGAGTGGGAATAGGACTGTATTTAATTATAAACACAGTCATACCTTGTGATTAACATATCTCAAATATTAAATCCTCTTTTAGTTATTGATAACAGATAACTAAAAGGGGATTTTTATTTGGTTAAAATAGTTGAAAAATGATGTTTAATTGAATAATCTTATTTAAGATTGTAAAGGTAAGTATATGAATACCTTTTGGCGATGAACTGTTATACTAAGTTTTTAATGTTTTTACTGATATATGGAACGTTAGCGGGGAATATAAAGTATAAGGTTAACTTCAGTAAGATAAATATTATATTTGTTGAACAGATTCTCTATAGGGATTAAGAAAAGTAGGTGAACAAATGGGAAAATATCAATTGGATACAAAAGGTAAGGCGGCCGTGGCAAAGTATCATGAAAAACAAAAGCCAGCTAAATTTGATAAAAAGCAGCAACTTGAAAAAATACGTACAGAGTATTTGAAGAACAAGCAAAAACAAACAGATAAATAATAAGAATGTAAACATAGGAAGACCATGTCTATCTTGAATAAGTTTTTTAAAGGGATGAATAGGCCCGGTAATGACGTTAAATAACAACTAGTGAAGAGCTTGGAAACTGATTTATTGGTTTTCAAGTTTTTTATTTGTAATAGAATAGGTCTATTTTCCTTCAAAAATTGCTTTACCTTTTAGCAGAAAACGAACTATTATTTGGTTAATGAAAAAAATGTTCGGTTTTTCTATTGATTTCGTCATAATTCGATGTTATATTTACTACATAATTTAATTATGTCGTCGTATAACGTTGGGAATAAGGCCCAAAAGTCTCTACCGGATCACCGTAAATGATCCGACTACGATGAGTGATGCTCATTTATAATCACTTATTGGGGATAGTAGAGGTATACGACCAGAAATGGTAGTATACTTTTTTTCGTTGTCGCGATAAAAAATGGAGGAACTTATGAAAAAGTATTTTCGTTTTGAGGAATTAGGAACAAACTATCGCCGTGAGATTATAGGTGGTTTGACAACATTCTTGGCAATGGCTTATATCTTAGTGGTTAACCCGATGACTTTATCACTTGAAACAATCGAAGGGTTACCAGAGTTTATGTACATGGATAAAGGATCTGTGTTTACTGCAACAGCTATTGCTGCAGCGATCGGATCTATATTAATGGGTGTACTGGCAAGATACCCAATTGCACTTGCACCAGGTATGGGATTAAATGCATTCTTTGCTTACACAGTTGTACTTGAGTTCGAAATTCCATGGCAAATCGCTTTAACAGGCGTCCTGTTCTCTGGTCTCATCTTTATCTGCTTATCTCTCTCGGGAATAAGAGAAACGATTATTAATGCTATACCATCTGAGTTGAAATACGCAGTAGGAGCAGGTATCGGTTTATTTATCACATTTGTCGGCCTACAAAACTCTAAGATTATCGTTTCCAATCCAAATACAGTAGCTGGCTTAGGTGATTTAACAGACCCTAACATTTTATTAACTATCTTTGGACTTGTGATTACTGTAATTATGATGGTTAAAGGAGTTAAAGGTGGTATTTTCTACGGTATGTTAATTACTGCAATCGTAGGGATGATATTAAGCTTAGTACCAATCCCTGATAGCGTAGTAGGCAGTGTCCCTTCAATGGCTCCAACTTTCGGTGCTGCATTTGACGTATTTTTTGAAGACCCAGCTGCACTACTGACAGCTCAATTCTTAATTGTTGTGTTAACATTCTTGTTCGTAGATTTCTTTGATACTGCAGGTACTTTAATCTCAGTGGCAAATCAGGCAGGATTAATGAAGGGTGAAAAATTACCTCGTGCTGGTAAAGCATTATTAGCGGATTCTATTGCTACAGTAGCGGGAGCTGTTTCCGGAACATCCACTACTACTTCTTATGTAGAGTCAACAGCTGGTGTAGCTGCGGGAGCAAGAACTGGGTTCGCCTCAGTCGTAACAGGGGTTCTGTTCTTACTTTCTTTATTCTTTTTCCCACTGTTAGATGTCATTACTTCTTATGTAACAGCACCAGCATTAATTATTGTTGGGGTACTAATGGTTTCTTCTATTGGTCAAATAGACTGGAAACGTTTTGAGATTGCAGTACCAGCCTTCTTTGTAATTATAGCAATGCCGTTAACCTATTCTATAGCAACTGGTATCGCTATTGGATTTATCTTCTATCCAATTACTATGATCGTTGCAGGTCGCATAAAAGAAATTCATCCAATCATGTATGGCATGTGGGTAGTATTTGTAGGCTATTTCATATTCTTATAGAATAGAATGATATAAAGAGGGGCTCATGCCTCTCTTTTTTTGGTTTTTAAGAGGGATATAGATTATAGAGATAGAAATATACTCTAATAGAAGAAACTCACTTTAAGTTTGGAGGAAGTTGAGAGTGATACATATAAGAAAAGCAGTACCCTCAGATGCAAAAGGAATTGCCAAAGTTCATGTGGAAAGCTGGAAGACTACTTATATCAATATTGTACCGGAGGACTTTTTAAATAACCTGTCTTTTGAAAAGAGAGCGGATTACTGGTTTTCTGCTATTCCGAACGGGGGAGTTTATGTAGCTGAAGCTGAAAACAATCAAATCGTGGGCTTTGTTTCTGGCGGGAAGGAACGGAGCGGGAACTATTCTAATTATAATGGGGAAATTTATGCGATCTACATTTTAAAAGAATATCAGGGAATAGGTATCGGTAAGTTATTAATCGAACCTATGGTAAAAGAGTTAACGAACCAGGGGGTCTTTACTATGTTAGTGCTAGTTCTAGAAGACAACCCTTCAAAATACTTTTATGAAAAGCTTGGTGCAAAGAAGGTCGATAGTATAATAGTAGAAATAGGAGGAGTACACCTAAATGAGTTGGTATACGTTTGGGACGATATTTCACCCTTAGCTGTTAAATAGGACGCATAGTATATAAGTCTATAAAGTTATAATAGACTTATCAGAATAAATTGTTATTATTTTTGAGTGTATTTTATTAAAAATAGTGTTGACGAATAGTTTAAAAGGGTGGTATAGTAATCAAGTTGTTACTTTTACTTCTGATTTCGAAAAACAAATTTTAAAAAGTTGTTGACATTGATAATCAGATTTGATAAGATAATAAAGTCGTCAAAACAAACGACGCAATGAACATTGAAAACTGAACATGCAAAACGTTAAGACATACAGCATCAACAAGCTTCGGCTTGATTGACGCAAAACAATTTTATGACATCATTTAATGATGATGCCAGCAAAACAAAATGAGCTTTTTAAGTTCTCTATTATGGAGAGTTTGATCCTGGCTCAGGACGAACGCTGGCGGCGTGCCTAATACATGCAAGTCGAGCGGATGA
>NZ_JAMAWN010000033.1:0-28806 GCF_023713305.1 Psychrobacillus sp. MER TA 171
TCGTCCTGAGCCAGGATCAAACTCTCCATAATAGAGAACTTAAAAAGCTCATTTTGTTTTGCTGGCATCATCATTAAATGATGTCAAAAATTGTTTTGCGTCAATCAAGCCGAAGCTTGTTGATGCTATATGTCTTAACGTTTTGCATGTTCAGTTTTCAATGTTCATTGTGTCAGCCAAACTTGTTTACCTCTTGGCGACTTCTACAATATTACTCTCGTTTATATTATAAGTCAACACTTTTTAAAAACTTTTTTAAAAAGAATTTAGTAAAGCGTTATTACCTCCTCAAAGTTAGCATTAACAAAGGGTTTTCTAGATTTGTAATAAGTGTATCCAATACATTTCAAATCATAAATATATTAGACTATCATCTTACCGTTTGTGAATATTTGCTTATCCAGCCCGCGCCTTCTCCGATCTATCTAGACAATTTATTATATAGACATATCGCTTTTCTCTATAAAAGAAGCAACAGAAAAGTAATCCCCTTACTTTCTGCTGCTTAAATTTATTATATGTGATGAAGAAGTTCCAACGATTCGATTACACTAGCGAGGAAGTCCTCTATTTCAGTTATGTTATCCTCGTTGATTTTTTGCCGGAAGCGTAGCAAAGTTGTATTTACGTAGTTTTGCTCTAAGTATCCGTATTCAAAACTTACATGCTGCGTGATTGTTATGTCACCTTCCCATATTTGCTTTAAAGCTAACTCAATGTTTTTACATTCAGAAGGAACATCCATTACATCTTTTTGAAATTTTAACTGAAGTGTACAGCCAGGATTCTTTCCCGGAATCTCCAAAATTTCAGCGGCAAGCTCCTCCAAAGAAGCTTCTATTATAATTTCAGCCGAGACTGCGGGTTTATCGGATAGGACAAACTCAATAGAGAAATCTCTTTTTATAATAGAGAAGTCCATCCGGTCTGTTCGGTTAATTATATTTATTTTACGTTCTATATTGTCTAAATCATATACATGATTTTCAAATGCTACCTTTACATTTTCGAAGACAGTTGGGTCATACATACGATTTCCTCCTTGGTTATGCAGGTATAGGCAATAGTGTCATGATAGCGAAGAAAACTAAAATAGCAGCTACAAGAACAAATACATGCCATACTGCGTGATGATATGGAAAGCCTCTCCACACGTAAAAGACTGCTCCTCCGGTATATAGCAAGCCACCAAGTGCTAGTAAAACAAGGCCCTCTGTAGACATGTTCGTGATTAAGGGCTTCCATGCAAATACTATTAGCCAGCCCATCACTACATATAGAATCGTGGAGGTATGTAAAAAACGCTTAACAAAATAGGCTTTGAACACAGTACCTGCTATCGCTAGCCCCCACATGATACCAAACAACGTCCAACCAAGCGGCCCTTTTACTACTATAAATAGAAGTGGTGTGTAGGAGCCTGCTATCAGATAATAAATAGAAGAGTGGTCCATGATTTCAAAAAAGTCTTTAGCTCTCCCTGCCGGAAAAGCATGTACGAGGGTCGACGACGTAAACAATAGCACCATGGATGCTCCAAACAGTGTGAAGCTCACCACATGCCATGCATCCCCATACTTGACGGATGAAACAATCAAAATAACAAGTGCTGCTATACTAAGAAGCGTACCAACGCCATGTATGATTGCATTTGCCAACTCTTCTCGTTTAGAAAAAATATGTGTATTACTCAATATCTTTCATCTCCATTAAATCATTTATTCCATTTTATCCTACCACTTTTCATTAATAAAAGCAGACACTCGTTAAATTTGAGTTGATATAATAAGGTAAGAGTAGAGTTTCTGTTATCATCTGACAAACTAGTATAAAAAGGAGCAATCATTATGTGTCTTGTTAATTTTCAATTTCAAGTGCATCCTAACTATCCCCTCATAGTTGTTGCCAATCGCGATGAATTTTATGAACGCCCAACTGAGCCGGCTCATTTTTGGGAAGATCATCCAACTATACTGGCAGGACGTGATTTACTGCAAATGGGTACATGGCTTGGAGTTTCTAAAGCTGGTCGTTTTGCTGCATTGACAAACTTTCGTGATCCACAGCTTAAGCCTGGTCACCTTTCACGCGGAGATATAGTTCGAGACTTTTTAATCGGACAACAAGAACCACTAGACTTTATCGAGGAATTGAAGAAAAGTAGAGAAAGCTATGGCGGTTATAATATTGTCATTGGGGATAGCCATCAATTGTTCCACTATAACAACATCCTAGATAAAATGAATGAAGTTTCCCCTGGTACACATAGCTTAAGCAACCATACCTTGAACACACCTTGGCCTAAAGTGGAGAAAGGAAAGCAGAGATTAGCTGAATATCTTCTATTAGATAACATAGAGGTAGAGCCTCTATTTAAGCTGTTAAAAGACGAAGAAGTAGCACAGGATTCTGAGCTTCCGGATACCGGTGTGGGCATCGAGCTTGAACGCAGCCTATCTCCTCTGTTTATCAAAATGCCAAACTATGGTACACGCTCCTCGACGGTTTTGCTAATGGACGAAAACCAAAACATTACTTTTGCAGAACGCACCTATTATAAAGGTAAAATGCATTCTGAGAAATTTTTTGAAATATAAAAGAGCTGGGATATAACTAGTCAATAAATTAAAAGACGTGAAATCAAGTTGCTGATTTCACGTCTTTACTTTAGTGGTAACCGATTTTAATAAAAAACTCTCTATTATTGTTGTTTGGAGAGGAGAGCGGCGACTCCTGGGGGAAAAGCACGAGCTGAAAGCCCCGGACTGAGCGCAGCGAGGGAATTTCAAGGAGGGAAAACTAAGAACGTCACATCGTGTGACAACGTTTTCCTGACCAACATCCTGTTGGCCTAAGCCGTGCCCCCGGAAAGAGTCCGCTGTAACGGAAAACAACTACGCTCTATTTTGAGGGAACTTTTGTCCTGATCTCTTTCTCTAACTTATTTGCCACAGCACTTTTTATACTTTTTACCACTGCCACAAGGGCAAGGGTCATTTCGGCCAACCTTTGTATCAGTTTTTGGAGTCTCTGATTTAGTTGAGGCTGTTTTTAGGTCTGGCTGCTCCATCAATGTGATCTCATGAGGAGTATGTCCTCTATTGATCCAAAGGCGAGTTGTTACAGATACGAAAGCAATTGCCTGTACATACTTATTAAAAAGTTCCTGTTCTTGTATTTGATGACGCACCGCAAATTGCTGTGCCACCATATTTATACTGCTGCCTACTGTTTGCATCTCACGGATTAGTTGATCCATGTTTTCTTTAATCATTAAGGAGCTGCCACCAAAGAAATCCTTTTGCATCATGGAAGCAAGCTTTTCTTGATAGATTGTTGCTTCATAATAGTTCGCATCCGCATATCGAAGAAGCTCTTCCTTTGCTGGGATATAATAAGGCTTCCCGTTCGCATTATCCTTTATGATTTTATAGTCATTGGGACGTATCGTAGTATGTATGAATTCATCTTTATCCACACGTACAAATTGATTTTGTAGCGATTCCAAAGAATTATCTACAAATGACAATAATTCATTTCTCGTCAATGCTTTATTGTTTTGTGCATTATAAATCTCTAGAAATTTAGGGAAATCAATGACCCCGTAAAGGTTGGAACAAGCAACTACATATTTTAATACCGTTTCCTTATCTTCTATCTCACCTTGTGGGCTGGATTTCACACCTCGATACTTATCCGAAAGAACAAGATAGTTATCATGGTCGATTTTGTCCCATTCTGTTTTTTTGTATTTCACAAATTTTAACAAGTCATTTGTTCTGTCTATATCAAATGGTTTATACCCCTGTTGCTCTGCCCATCCAAACATATGTAAGTAATCAGGATGATTTGGATTATCCATAATTTTTTTAAACTCTTCAAACCCTGGGGGACCACCGACATCTTCGGGTGGGGCAGTTCCTTCTCCCTCTAATATAGTAGGAAAACCAAAATAGTAATCCTCAACTGTCTCTTCTAACTCTACATGAATACGCCAATCGTCTCCGAAGTCGTAGTTATAAATGAGGTGACCCTGTTCCTGAAGATACGAGTCAATCTTGATACGGGTTGGCTGTTTAACCTCTCTACCCTCGTACTTCTTTCCTTTATACTCATGTAAGATCGTTTCATTATTCGTAATGTACTTGTCGTTTGTTGCTATTCCAAAGGAATGATAAGCTTCCATCGTGCTTCGGAAATTTGTCACGTATTGAATGGTCTCATGAAGTCTATTAAATGTCGCATCTGCCGGCAGAATAACCCGTCTCCACACCTTCGGATCTACGTGCTCAAATGATAATTTTAAAATATAAGCTTTCAAATAAATTCACCTTCCTCCTTTAATCATACGGTATTAAGCGGTTTTCATCGAGTAAAAACTACTTTTAGGAGTAGGCTTATGCAAGTATTCTATTTAATGTATTTTAGCAGGGTCTATTTCTGCTCGAATAGAGAATCACATTAGTAAATATGGCTTGTATATAAACCACGAAAAGCTAGTCCTCCTGTCAGGCAAGGACTCTACTATGTATTTAGTCTTTTCATGCTACTGCTCGTTAATAACGGACCGGATGATATGAAAGGAGCTCCACTCACCCATAGAAAACCGATTAATAGGATATTTCTTTGGAAAAATAATACTGGTAATCTCTTTTTCACTTTTCCCCTCGGCGTGAAGCTGCAAAATATGTTGCTGCATCTCTAATAAATAATGTAGCTTTCTCTCTAAGTATCTTCTTCCCTTCTCTAAATACCCTGCATGACAGCAGTAGACATCCCCAAAATCATAGGTGAGGACCCGTTGAAGGGATTCTATGATGGTTGGAATACTTTCTTCTCGAAGTATAATCTTTGTTCGTTCTTGGCAATAAAGGTCACCTGTAAACAATTGACCCGTTTGTTTATTGAGAAAGGCTACATGATCCTTGGCATGACCAGGTGTAGGGATAACATCCCAAGTAGCATTTTTAGAGGTAAATGTATCGCCTAACGGATTAGCTTTAAATGGCTGTCTCTTTCCCCAAAAAAGCTTACGGTAAAGCGGATAGTCTGCTTTCTTTTGACAGTGATCTATAAAATGTTCTTTCATATAAATGGGTTTTCCCAGCTCCTGCAAATAAGCAGCACAGCCAGTATGGTCCTCATGATGGTGAGTAATCATGACCTTCTCCACCTCTTGCTGCTTCAAGAAAGGTTTGAGCTCGTTCTCTAGTGACTGTGATCCCGTATCAATGAGGACACCATCCACTACAAAACAATGTACATTTAACCTCACGCCTTGAAAAGACACCTTTCCATTCGCCATTATTACCCCACTTTTAGTCGAAACATCGAATTGTTTTTTGAAAAGCATCTCAACCACCCCTATAAACAAAGATTTATTTTAGAAAAGAATACCATAAAATGAATGACTATTCACTCTATTTGGAGACCTCAAGTGCTGGTATCACTGCGTTACCTTTAAGAAAAGCAGTAGACTTAAGTGCTTCTACTTATTCGGTTAATAAAAGAATTTTAAATAACCTAAGTACATTACTGGACAAATGACATTAAACGTTATATACTAAGTTCAATAGTTAAATTGCTTCAAAAGAAAACATTGAATTCACATATTACAAAAAGTGATCGTGAAATGTTTGTCGATACTTTTTCTAATATGTGAATTTTTTTATCTGTTGAAAGATTTATATTATTTAATTTATTTTATGGAGGTTTTTTACATGACACAAGGTACAGTAAAATGGTTTAACGCAGAAAAAGGTTTTGGATTTATCGAGGTTGAAGGTGGAAGCGACGTATTCGCTCATTTCTCAGCTATCCAAGGTGACGGATTCAAATCTCTTGACGAAGGTCAAAAAGTTGAATTTGATATCGAAGAAGGTAACCGCGGACCACAAGCAGTTAACATCGTAAAACTTTAATTCTTCGGAATTAATTTGATAAAAGCCGTACACTCGAAGCAATTCGAATGTACGGCTTTTTATTGTTGATATTTATTACTTCCTGGTAGCTGCTTAATAGTATTCCATGCTTGAATAGCATCCTGACGTGTCTTCCCTTTATTGTTAGGATCTGCAAAGAAATCTTTCGTGAATTGGTTATATTCAAATTGAGGTGCAATCGCTTTCGAGTAAGCCGGATCTCTCTTACGTTCTTCCTCCTCCATCCAAGCGTTCACTGCATCCCGATATTTGTTACCTATATTGTTTTTAAAATAATTTTGAATATAAGTAGAGAAATGAAATTTCGGTCCAATGACTTCCTGAAAAAATGCTCTTACTTGTTGGCTACACCGATGTCCTTCTGTTATAACAGTATCCAAAGAAAGTGGTTCTTCTACTTTAGAGATTTTAGCTCTTCTGACTGGCTGGAGTATTTCTCCTGAGTGAAGGAATACCTCTATTCGATTAGCAATTTCTCCTTTCGAACCGGCTGGGCTTATAAGGTGTTCTCTACAAAACGCTTGGAGCTCTTCCTTTAACCAATAATACTGTTTAAATTCTTCTATGTTTATATCTTTAGTTAGTTGTGGTCTCATCTCTTTTTCCTCCAGTTAACCGACCTACTAATACCGTAGGATCTATAAAACCCTTTTCCTTCCATTGTAACACTCCAGCAACCATTGTTAATATCCCATACATATTAAACTGTACACGATTATCTCCATATAGCACCCCTCCCCTATTTTTACTTTAAAGGGTGGAGTTAACTCCATGTCACCATGTTTTTTTAAGATAATTTATTTATTAATTTTTTATCAATAACTTCCAATTATCAATAATTTTCCATAATCACACTTCAAATACCAATACTAATAGCCGATAAAAACGAGGTGATTATATTTACGGGAAAGAAGGCAGCTTATGAGTATCGGAAAAAAGTTAAACATCGCATTTATCGTCATTATAGTTTTATTATTAATCTCTACTGTAACAGCTATGCTTACATCTGCTAATGTAGAATCTAAGGTGGATGAGGCTCTTGATTATAGAGTCACCCAATTACGAGTAATTGACGAGATTCGTTTTGGTATTGGAATGCAGGGGCAATATTCTCAAGAATTGTTAATCGATAATTCTCCGGAAACGAAGGAGCAGCTTGAATACTATATCCAATATGTTGATGAGCAAATTGCTCAAATCGCTTCTCTTGCCCAAGCTAAAACAATGAAGGGTTATGTCGAAGAGATTAACGTATATAAAAATGAATTCAATGAAGCATCAGAGATATATTTAGAATATGCAAAAACCGGTGTTATGAGCTCTGGATCAAGAATTTTAAAGGACCGAATTACTCCTGCTAACGATGGTATATTAGAAGTTGCACAAAAAATGCTTGATTATCAGGATAAAGAACTGAAAAAAATCTCTCAAGAAACAGATCGTGCCATGACTCTATCCAACATTGTAGCTATTGTTATGTTAGTATTTGTTTTGCTAAATGGAGCTCTCCTTATGTGGTTCACTCGTAAGCAAATCTCTAATCCGTTAATAAAAATGGTAGACGCAGCCGAAATAATTGCTACTGGAGATTTATCGGCGGTAGACCTGAACTACTCTTCCAATGATGAAATTGGAAAACTAGCTACAGCTACTAATCAAATGAAAAATAATCTTCAAGCGTTACTTAAACGAATCCATGAAAATTCGGAGCATCTAAGTGCTGCTGCTGAAGAGCTATCCGCAAGCACCGAAGAGGTAACCGCTTCTACAAATGAAATGGCTCACCGAGCTAATGACACTTTAGAAGCCTCATCTTCCGCTGCCCAGTCGGCCAATGATAGTTCTCGAGCTATGGAAGAGACTGCAACGGGAGTTCAACGAATTGCCGAATCAACACAGCACTTATACGACAACTCGAACCAAACTTATCAAACAGCACTGGTTGGAGGTAAAATTATTCAACAGGCAAGTGAACAGATGAATACAATTAATCATTCCTCTGAGATGATGAATAATTTAGTCCAAAAACTAAGTAAACAAACTTTAGAAATCGAAAATATAACGAATGTGATTACGAATATTACAGAACAGACTAACCTATTAGCGCTTAATGCGGCAATTGAAGCCGCACGTGCTGGCGAACATGGGAAAGGATTTGCAGTTGTTGCAGACGAGGTTCGTAAGCTTGCTGAGGAATCTAGACAATCTGCCAATCAAATTGTCGATTTAATCAAGGATATCAAACTAGATACAGGCAATGTTGAAAAAGCAGCTGAGGAATCACTAGATTCTGTAACAGTTGGAGTGAAAATCATTGGTGAAGCAGGACATGCTTTCCAGGAAATTGTCACTGCAGTAGAACAGATGAATGTCCAAATCGAAGAGATTTCAGCTACTTCTGAAGAGATTTCTGCATCTGCTGAACAAGTTTCTGCTTCTGCCATGGAAATCGCTAACGGGGCTACAAATGCTTCCTCCAATGTTGAAGGTATTGCTGCCGCTATTGAGGAACAGACTGCTACCATGGAACAGGTCAGCGGTGTAGCAGTTGAACTTTCACAAAATGCACAGGACTTACAAGAGGAAATAAATAAATTTAAGCTAGCATAAAATGCTGCCGGGCATATGAGTCCGGCAGCATTTTTAATTTAAATGGCTATGCTTAATATTTCATTTCCCACAGCATTTTTTATATTTTTTTCCACTACCACAAGGACAGGGATCATTTCTACCGACCTTTTCGCTTACTGCTGGCTGAGGTGCTTGTGCTTGTTGCTCTTGTTCGAATTCTATTGCGTTTTGTTCGGCAATTTGCTTCCACTCTTCCATAGATGGATGGGAACGTCCCATTACTGTATAGAACGCATAAAGCGTCTGTTCAAGATCAATTAATCCACCATGATAGCCGTTATGGAGATAATCCTCTATCAACGGGAAGGCTTGCTCTGTTAATTGGGCTGTCAGGGATTCGATAACCGTCTCTTTACCACTTTCATCTAATTTGTCGTAGCTCTTTACCAGCACTTCTATTGCCTTTTCAGTTTTTGTTTCTTTTAAAATACTAGCAGCATAAATACACGTCTCATTCTTCATCGCATATGGAGCAACTGCTTCTACTACGTCATCCGTCTGAAAGCTACTTAACGCAACTGCCAATTCTTCTAATAGAATTTCTTCTTCTCTACCTAGTAGGGATACAAGTGTAGGTATATATTCGTTTAACTGTAGTAGGCCAACCGCTCTTACTGCTAAAATACCAAACACCGAGAAAAACTTTTCCCCTAGTTCTTGCTGAAGGGTCTTCTCTACTTCCTGCTTCCCATAGCTGCCTATATCAATCAGTCGCCCAAGCAGCTTTTTCGACTTCTGAAATTCAAGTGCATTAAAGCCATCGCGGTTAACGTCACCCACAACGTCCTCATACGTTTTCCAAAGTGTATCCTCGCTTGCCTCCAACAGTAGCTTATTGAAATCAGTATACTCTGTTCCTATATAGGGAGTAAGCTGTTCGGCTTTGTCTACAAGAACCCGTGAAGGAAGGTTCATGACATATTGAAGGACTAGATGTCTTTTCGATTTTTTTACCTTTTGGAGGAGCTTCATCAGAATCGGGAACGTTTCTTCTGTAACGTTATTTTCTTGTCCCCAGACTAGAATAGTATCTCTTTCTTGTTCATCAGCATGTAGTGCATTCGTCAGTTGTTCATTTACCACCTTGCTAGGTGTAAATGGAAATTGATTTAGTACATACGATGCAAATTCTCTGACCAATCTCTCTTCATGATTGATAAGGGGGGTTACTTTGTTTAAGAATGATTGACTCATTAGAATTCCTCCTTTGATACTATCAATATACTTCCTTTTAGTAGTTAAATGCAACTGACCTATCAATTCCTACAGGTTGGCCAAACTAAAATACCTCTTACCGAAATACGCTCGAATACCACCTCATCTCATCATACAATTAGTTTATAAGAAAAACGGGAGTGATATTTGTGCATATCATTGAAGTTAGAAATTTAAAAAAATCGTACGGGGAGAAGGAGGTTTTAAAAGGAATAGATTTTCAAGCGTCACCTGGAGAAGTCATAGGGGTGATAGGAAAAAATGGAGCAGGTAAATCTACTTTTTTAGAAATTCTTATGACCATCAAACAATTTGATACAGGAATTGTCTATGTGTTGGAAGAAGACATTCGATTAGCCTCCATGAGCCGTTTAGAAGAACTTAGAAAACAAATTGCTGTCGTTCTTCAGCCAACCCAATTTTATCGAACATTAAAGGTGGAGGAATTATTAAAATTGTTTAGGTCTTACTATAGGTCCTCCATTGCTTTAGAAAAAATTATACATGACTTCAAGTTAGATCCCCATCGCCACAAGTATTTCGATAAATTATCAGGTGGCTGGAAGCAGATTGTTAGCCTAGCGATTGCATTTTTGTGCGAGCCCAAGCTACTTATATTAGATGAGCCAACTACCGGATTAGATCCACATATGCGTAATTTGTTATGGTCTTATATTACTGAATACAATGAACGCACTGGGGGCACTGTCATCTTGACTACCCACAATATGGATGAGGTGGAGATATACTGTGACAAGGTTTTACTTATCAATAATGGAATAACTGAAGTTTTTTCAACTACTGACAGTATTTTAGCTTTAGGCTATCGTTCTGTACATGATTTTTATCTTCAAAAAGTTGATATTTAGGAGGCAATTCTAATGCTATCTACACAATTAAAATATGATTTACTTATGTTTAGTAGAGAAGTCTTTTATATGTTTTTCACCATTATTATCCCACCCGTAACGTATATTTTTATGGGACAGTTATATGGGGAAATGACGTATGATCATGGTCTAAACTATGCTCAATCTTACACACCATCCTTTATATTACTCATCACATTTACGGTAATATTTTTTGCTTTTGGCTTTGATCAGGTTAACCACCGTATAACTGGTGTGGAAAAACGAATACGCTTGTCTCCTGTTCCCAAAAACATTTTACTCGCCTCAAGCATTTTACGAGCGATTATTATTACGACCTTAGGTTATCTTATGATACTTAGCATTGGATTAGTTATGTATGATTTATCCTTCGTCCTACTCGATATGTTTTCTTCCTATGCTTTTTTTATAGCTATGAACATTGTCTTACTAATCATGGCATCTGCTATTTATTCCTTATTTGATAATATAAACAGTGCTCTTGTATTTTCTATCGTTATTATGCAAATCGTTATTTTTACCAGCGGCTTCGCACAGCCAATTAACCTAATGCCAAACTTTATACAAGTATCAGCAAAGCTTAACCCACTCTATCATATGAATAACATGTTTATAGATGTATGGAACGGCCAGCTCTCTCTAACTATTGAAACAATTCTCGCTGGAAGCTATATTGGAGTACTTCTATTTGTATCGGTTCTTATTATTCGCTTCATGCACAAGCGGAAAATCTAAAGACAATTATTATCAGAACCTTTACACTATTAAAGAAGAGAGGTGTCAAAGATGAAAGTATCGTTAAATATTGATAGTGATTTTAAAGAGACGTTGGTTAAAATTGAAACACCTACGCTAGATGGACCAGTCCAGGACTTACTGGAATTTATAAAAGGCAGTGAAATAGAATTTTTAGTTGGAAAAATCGATGAAATGCAACACATCTTAAAGCCCGCGGATATTCATTATTTTCATACAGATCAGGAAGCAGTCTATGCAGTAACCGCAACCGGCTCATACAAATTAAAGGAAAAGCTATATGAGCTAGAGGAAATGCTGCCATCAAGCAAATTTATACGTTTATCAAAATCTGTTATAGCAAACCTCTATGAGCTTAATCGATTTGAAGCTTCTTTCAATGGAACGCTATGTGTGTATTTTAAATCCGGAGCAAAGGAATATGTGTCTAGGACATACGTCGCTCACATTAAGGACGCACTGAAAATGAATAGGAGGAAAAAATAAATGAAAACATTTTTGTTTAGAAGTATGATTGGGATTTTCTTTGGAGCATTCATATCAGTAGTTTTTACAAGTGGGGTAGTACTCTTTAGCGACAGAGAAACGTTAAACGGGGCTTTGTTTCTAAAAAATTCTTTAGGCTCTATATTTTGTGGTTGGTTATTTACAGTAACCCCACTCTACTTTGAAAATAAGCGTTTTACTATGATGCAGGCTACCGGTTTCCATTTTCTTACCGTCTTCGTAGCATACTTTATCTTAGCTTTCTTTATTGGCTGGATACCATTTACTTTGTTAAGCTTTGGAATTGGCCTGGCAATTTTCATTGTTGTTTATATTTTACATTGGCTGGCATTCTACTACTATTTCCGTCTACAAGCCAAAAAACTGAACGAAAATTTAAATTCTATCTCGGAATAGCAAGGAGCTGCTTCGGGTAAGAGCAGCTCTTTGTTATTCAATTATTGGGACGTAACCAGTTTTCTCAACCAGCTCCTGACCCTGAGGAGATAGAATCCATTCTATAAACTCATCAATATGAGGATTATCCGTATTAGTTGTCACTAAATAAAATTCAGATGCAATCGGATACTGGTTGTTACGAATATTTTCTATTGTAGGTGCAATTCCGTTAATATTTAATAATTTAATCTGATCGTTCTTAACCATTTCGTTCGAATAGAATCGGAATGTGTACCCGATTGCGTTTTTATAATTCTTGTATTGAGCTACTTCTTCAATAATTCCCCCCATCCCACTAACAATATCTTCAGTCGGTGCTTCCATTAAAGGAATTTCTCCCATTAGATTTTCTAAAGCCGTTTGACTCCCACTGCCTTCGGGACGCTGGAATGCTCGTATAGAATCGTCGCTTCCCCCGACATCCTGCCAATTATTAATGCTCCCTGAGTAAATATCCTGAATTTGTTGAAGGCTTAGCTCGTCCACTTCATTTTTTTGATGAACAAAGAACACGAATGCTTCTCTTCCAATCGGTGTTAGTTTAAGCTCTACACCATTACGCTTTGCATAATTGATTTGTTCCTTAGAGGGACCTGCAACAAAGATCATATCCACTTTTTCTTGGATTAAGTGATTGTATGCATCGGGAGTCGTATTTACCATGACTTCACTGGAGTATGGCTCATATGTTTTTTCGGGATAAACAGCTTGAGCAAAAGAAGCATACAAAGGGTACAAAGCCGTTGCTCCGTCCAACCTTGGTAAGTCCTCTGTAATTTTAAAAGTTGACTCCTCCTCTAGAGTTGCAATTTTTAAAGGCTCCATGAATGGTTGATAGTCCCAAACACTTAATTCTGCATCTACTGTAGGAATGCTATTTTCATATATTTTTTTAACTGGAGAAATTGCACTAATTGCTAAGGTAATTCCCATTATCCCTAAAAACCAGAGCTTTCTTTTTTTAGTAGTGAAAAAAATAAACAAATGGAAGAGGTAAAATAAATACAGTACAATCACTCCATTAATCAACAGTGAAATGTAGTGCATATTACCAGTTAAAGCAAGTAAAAAAAATAGGATTGAGGTTATGAAAATTGCACATATTAGGCCGAATACTCCGTATAGTATTTTTTCGCTTAAGGATTTTTGTTTTCTTTCATTCACTTCTATCATCTCCTAAACCTTAGATGTCGTTAACATTGGCTCATACATCATGATTGCATGATTTTGTGTAATGAACTCATCATCGATTAACTCTCTCTCCATGCTAAAGACCCTTCTATAAATGCTATTGTGTCTAACGTAGCCACCCCAATATTCCAAAGAAATCAAATGATCCTTCTCATACACCTCGTATGTTCTAGTAGAAGGATTATCTGCTCTCCATTCCCCTACTAGATGGGTATCGGTTAGATACAGTACTAGTTGATAAGGCTGCTTTGTATCATTTTTGATTTGCAAATCCAGGTAGTTATATGCACATGTAGCTCCACTTCCAAAAGGTTGACTTCGGTTAGCATCCGGGAATACATCATAGCTATGTCGATACCTTTCCGTCACCTGAAGTGGTGTATGTAACGTAATCCAGTAAATAAGGTTTGATAGCTGGCAAAGCCCTCCACCTACTCCAACAGTAACTTTTCCATAGTGTAAAATCATTCCTTCAACGTATCCCTTTCTCTTACTTGTATTTCCAATTAATCGCCAATAAGAGAATGTTTCACCTGGTTGGACGATGACACCATTTAATTGCTTAATAGCTATTTTAAGATTAATAATTTTATTGTGCTGCAGCCACATGTCTACGTCTTTTAATTCACGTAGCAACTGGGTTCGATGAGTCGCAATGATCTCCGATTTTCTGGTTGCTTGCTTTTTTAAAGCATATTTTTTCTTCCCAGCATACCAATCCATATAACGCTTCATACGGAAATACTTCTTCCCAAAGTAGATACGCATCCGACTTCTATTTCTCGGTTCAAGTGATTCCATTACCCACTTCCCCTCCCTATAAATGGTATACAATCAATAATAGACCAATTATTCAGAAATAAGAAGATATTTTAGAGAAACCTAACACTGCTCCTAGTTACGAGATAAAATATAAAAACCACTACCTTTAATAGGTAGTGGCATACTTTTTAAGCATTTATAAATAATTCAAATACGTCCTTGAAGTCTTTTTTCATGTATTTGTCTTTTTGCTCTAGCATCCAGTTGGAGGAAAACTGGGTTATCGATTCGAACGAAGACAATGGAGTAATGTCTTTACTTTCCATCTTGCCTACTGACTGGGCAGCGTAGCCTAAGCTATTTTGAGCAATATCAAATTTCTTTTTGTTGTCTAGCATTTGAGTTGATATGGTATGGATTGCCTTATAAAGATCTTTGATTTCCGTAGCAAACTTTTTATGGATATCTATGCTTAATGGCACATTTCCAATCGTGAACTTAATCTCCATATCCAGATCGATAGTTCCTGCCGTTTCAAGCGCTACATCGGTGATTGGATAGTAAGCATAGTCATAGCGACGAAGCGTTCTTTTCTTACTAAGGGCATTCTCTCCGTCTACATGAATTAAAGCAAGGTTAGTAAAGCAATATTCATCTGCCTTTGTTTTAATAAGAAAATAAACCACTTCACCTGCTTCATGCATGACAAAATCATCAGACTCCGTTTTATCAAAATCTGCTTTAGAAACAACCACTCCAATGTCTGAAATACCCAATGCATCTGACGCCAACTTTTTAAACATATGATCGCTCTCCTTTACGTAACTTTATCCTATCGTACTCCTTTCTATTCACAAAGAAAAGTGGTAAAAATTATTATTTTTTGATAATATTAATTTCTACATGAGAGGAAAGGAATGTGATAAATGAAAAAGTTAGCAAAAGTACTTGCAATATCGTTTCTTGTAGGGCTTACTCTTACAGGCTGTAAGGACGAAGAGGCAAAAGATGATCAAGATAAAGTAAAGGACGGAGTAATCAATCAGTTAAAAGATGATTATTTATCATCTGTTGATGTAGATTATGCCTATGAATTTACTAAAAGCTTAGAAGAGTTTAAAACAAATGAAAAGCTTGGATACCGAACAGCTGGTTCTGAGGCAGAACTCAAGACCGGAGAAAAAATTGGACAAGAAATGGAGAAAATCGGCCTTACAGAAGTAACGAAGGACGAGTTTACTTTAGATACTTGGACATTTGAAAAAGCCGATTTAACGTTTACGGATGAAAACGGTAAAGAGCATTTAGCGGTTCTTGGTGGCTACCAGGTTAATTTCAATACAAATGGCGTCAAGGAATACGACATTGTTTACGGTGGCAAGGCCACAGCTGAGGACTTAGATGGACTCGACATCGAAGGCAAGCTCGTTTTAATAGACATAAATCAGCGTGAGGAATGGTGGATCAACTACCCCGCATACCAAGCTCATGTAAAAGGTGCAGCAGGAGTTATAGCTGTACAGGAAGCTGGTTATGGAGAAGTCTCTCCAGATGCCTTAAATGCTCAAGATTTTTGTGGACCGGATGATGCTCCTGCATTTTCCATGTCCCAAACGGATGGAAATAAGTTAAAAAAATCATTGGAAGCTAGTGAGACGGGCTCCTTGAAAGTGAAATTTGATGCAAAATCTACTGTTGAAATGGATGGCAAATCCTATAATTATTATGGAAAAATCGTAGGGAAGGATCCAGAGTCTTATATTATCTTATCTGCCCATTATGATTCCTACTTCACAGGATTCCAGGATGATCATGCTGCCATAGGATTATTGATGGGAGTAGCCAAGGGTCTAATCGATAGCGGCTATCAGCCAGAAAAAACGATTATCTTTAACGCACTTGCTGCTGAAGAGTGGGGAGTTTCAAACTCTCGCTATGACTGGTCCACTGGTGCATACAATCAAATATTTAACATTCACCCAGAATGGGCTGGAAAAGCATTTGCTAACATGAACTTTGAGCTCCCTGCATATGAGCACACGACCCAGGACGAGATTCGTGCTACATACGAATTGAACAATTACCTTACAGAATTCTCTAAAGATGTTCCAGCTGTAGAAGGTGTTTATAAAGATGGAATTTCTGTAATATCTCCATTGCGTACTTGGTCAGATGATTTTTCCTTTAATATTGCTGGGGTTCCAGCTTTACGTAATGATTTCCAAGATAGCGATTTTATGCGCTCTCATTACCATTCACAATTTGATACCGAAGAAACGTATAATGAGGACGCTTTTAAATTCCACTTGAATTTATATGGTCTTCTAACTATGCATTACGACAAAACAGCTGTGGTGCCTTTAGACTTTACCACTCGTTTGAATGCTATGAAGGAAACAATTGATGAAAATGCCTTTGAACAAGCAGAGGTATCTAAGGACGAGCTGATTGACGAAATTGACCATGTAATGGATACAGCAAAGGATGTAAACAAAAGAGTTGCAAAGATTAATGAGGATTACTTAAATGCCCTAGCTAAAGACGACCAAGCTGCGGCTAAAAAGCTTTATAACGAAAGCCGTCAGCTTAATAGTGATTTATTAGCTGCATTCAAGCATGCTGAGGACAGCTTCACTCGCCTGACTTGGGAAGACGTTGTTATATTCCCTTACGAGCACGCACAAAACAATATAAATAATTTATCGCTTTCTATTGAAGCGTTAGAAGATGGAGATCTTGCTACACCTTTGGATGAATATTTATGGAACATCGATAACAACTGGTATGCCTATGATTTCGATCAAGAAGTATTTGATTACTTCACAGACTACGTGATAGATGCACCTGCCGAAAAGCTGATGTGGGGTGCAGGAAGAATTGTTGGTCATGAAGATCTGTACGAAGTTATCCATTCTCTTAAAGAAAAAAGCGACATAGAAAATGCTGACTTAACAGAAGAACTTGAATCACTCAAGCAATCATTAACCAATCAAAAAGCTTTACTAAAAACAACTACATCAGAGCAAGTTGCTGATTTAAGAGAACTAGGCAGACAGTTAGAAAATTTGAAGTAAAATGATAGAAAGAGGCCTAAGACTATGGGATAGTCTTAGGCCTCTTTTGCATGAATCGGTCGGTTTTCCCGGATAATCGGTCGGTTCGCGCTCATAATCGGTCGGTTCTCCCAGATAATCGGTCGGTTCGCGCTATTAATCGGTCGGTCCCCCTAATTATTGGCCCACTGGCTTAATTTATCTTCCGAATTTCTGCTCCCTCAAGAAAAGCTACAATGTCCTCTACCGCTTCTGTAAAGTAGACGCGGTAATTATGTTCACTTACATATCCTAAATGAGGGGTTGCCAGGACGTTAGGTAGCGTACGATATGGATGTTTCTCTGGCATTGGCTCTTCCTCAAATACATCTAAGCCTGCTCCTACAATCCTGTTTTCTTCTAGTGCTTTTATTAATGCCTCTTGGTCTACGATTGCTGCTCGTGATGTATTGATGAGATAAGCGCTACGCTTCATCTGCTCTAATTCCTGCTTGCCTATTATTCCTCTTGTTCTGTCACTTAATACAAGGTGAACCGACACGAAGTCACTTGTTTTCAAGAGCTCTTCCTTTGAATTTGCTAAACGAACTCCTAGTTTATCTGTATCTTCCTTCGTAAGGTTTTGACTCCATGCAATAACGTCCATCCCAAATGCTTGGGCTATCGTGGCCATACGTCCTCCGATTTTACCCAATCCAAGGAGTCCCAACGTTCTTCCGTGTAAATCCGCTCCTACTGTGCTTTGCCATGGACCGTTTTCTCTTAAAGCTCTATTCTCCAAAGTAATATTTCTAGCGAGATTTAAGAGTAGAGCCCAAGTAAGCTCAGTCGGTGGCTCCGAGGAGCTCGCAGTACCACAAACAGTTACTCCATACGTTGAAGCAGCAGCTAAATCAATCGAGGCATTCCTCATCCCTGAGGTGATTAAGAGTTTTAATTTAGGTAATTTTTCAAATAAAGAAGCCGTGAATGCAGTTCGTTCTCGCATAATCACAATAATTTCATACTCTTTGATTTCCTCTATTAAATCTTCTTCGTTTTCGAAATGCTGTGAGAAGGAGTGTACCTCCACCTGCTCCTCAATAGTCGCCCAGTCTGCCATTTTTAAAGCGACCTGCTGATAGTCATCTAAAATTGCACATTGTAATTTCATCGTCATTTCCTCCTCACTTATTACTTCACATAATCCCAAATTATTTGCACAATCAATAATACGGTTACTACTCTTAGTAAAGGCTTAATATGCTCTGATTTTAATTTTCGGGCAAGCCTTACACCTAGCTGCGCTCCAATAATTGCACCAATCATTAAAGCAATGGTCACTGGCCACATGATCTTCCCCGTGGATATATACGTAATAGAAGCACCAAAGCAGCTTGCGAATACACCGATTCTAGCAAGGCCAACAGCCCTGATGTATGCAATTTTCTCGCTAGCATACAAGTAAAGGGCAAGGGTGCTGCTCCCTGGGCCAAACATTCCATCATAAATGCCTATACCTAATAAGGATGGTATTGTTTTTCTATTCAACTGAAAGGTCGATGTCCCATCAAAATTTCCTTTTCCCATAAATGAGTTGATGAAAGCAAAGCTTAATAACAGGATGGCTATGACCATGAGTGTCTCCCCACTTAGAAAGGATGCCGTAAGTCCCCCTAAAATTCCTCCACCTAAACAAAATACTAGAACAGACAACGCTTCTTTCGCTGACACTTCCTTTTTAGTAAAAATAACTAAAAAGCTAGATAGGGAGCTCACAGTATTTGAAACCTTGTTGGCACCAATAGCTGAATGAATCGGTAAGCCCATTAGCAGCATCATTGGAAGACTGATCAGTCCTCCCCCTCCAACTAGCGTACCAACCATATTTCCTGCAATCCCAATAATAAAAAATATTAGAAATTCCATTATTTTTCCTTCTTTCTAAACTTCTCTGTTAATTCAGCATACTCCTCCATTTATGATAAGTAAATTTGATAGAATCTATCGTTTCTCATTTGTAAAACTTATGGTAAGGAGCAGGAATCTGCATTTCTTTCCTAGAAGTAGTAACTAGAGGAGGTTTTTATATGAAAAGACTCATACTTTTAACACTTCTATTAGTTGGTTGCTCAGAAGAAGCAGCTGAACCAGAAAAAGAAGCCGCAGATAAAATAGCAACCAATTTAGAAATCCCTTGGGCAATCAACCAACAGGACAGTATCTTTTATATATCAGAGAGAGTAGGTACAATAGCTGTCATTGATGGGTCTACCGTTACCCATGAGGAAGTCATTTTTTCGGATACCTTGTCCTCCGCGGCAGAAGCCGGACTTCTCGGCTTTGTATTAAAGTCTGACTTCAGTAAAACCAATGAGGCATTTGCCTATTATACGTATGACAAAGACGGGGAATCCTTTAATCGTGTAGTGACTCTAAAACGAGAGAATAATCAGTGGCAGGAAACTGAAATACACCTCGATGACATTAAGACCGGTAATATCCATCATGGTGGACGACTGGAGATAGGTCCTGATCATAAGCTATATGTAACTATTGGAGATGCAGGTGACCCTGAGCTTGCTCAGGACGAAAATTCCTTGAACGGTAAAATTGTGCGAATGGAAGAGGATGGATCATTCCAAATTTTCTCCTCTGGTCACCGTAACCCACAGGGACTTGCCTGGCACGAGAATGGGACTCTTTTTGAGGCAGAGCATGGCCAGTCAGCTAATGATGAGGTCAATTTAATTGAGCAAGGAAAGAACTATGGCTATCCCATCATTGAAGGATCTGAAACTAAGAACGGCTATGTAACACCACTTATCACTTCTGGCAGTAACGAGACATGGGCACCCTCTGGAATAACCTTTCACAAAGGAAAGCTATATGTCGCTTCCCTACGCGGAGAAGCTGTAAAGGTCATGAATGTAGAAACTGGTAAGGTTGAACAATCCATCACTGGCTTCGGTAGAGTACGTGATGTCTTCTCTAATGGGGAATCGGTGTACTTTGTCACTAATAATACCGATGGACGTGGTAATCCAAGCGAAGAAGATGATATCTTATATAAATTAAACTAAATAAAGAAAGTAAAAAAGTGAAATCGGATTTTCCGGTTTCACTTTTTGATGGAGGTATATCCAGCCTCTTACCTTTAAATCTTTCGCTTATATTTTAAGGAAATTGCTTGGTCCTCTAGGTTACTCTCATAAGATTGCTCCTCGTGTTGAAAGATAAAGCCACGTGACTCGTAAAAAGGAATTCCAAGCATATTGTTTTTGGCTACCGACACCCATTGCTCGTGCGCACCATACTTCGATTTCTGAACATCCGATAAATAGTTTAAAAGCTTGGTCCCGATCCCTTTATTTCGTTTCTCTGGATCCAAGTAAAGAACGTATACTTCAGCAATTCCTTCTTCATCTACCCCACCGCCTATAGCTCCAACTATTTCATTGTTCAATAGAGCGACGAAGTATCCGTTCCAAAAACGATTGGTTTCTGCAATTTCCTTTTCAATTCTATCCACAGTATAAAACTTTTCAATTACACCTTCTATGTATTCCATGGAATATAAATTCTTGTATGTGTTCCATTGGGCTGCCACACATACATCCACGATCCCTTGTTCATCTCCAGGCATTGCTTTCCTTACTATTACCTGGTCAACCTTAAGACACAAAGCTAATTGGATTCCGGCACTTCCTAAGTACCTGTGCCCCTCGTCGATAAACCCATTTTTTAAATAGACAGCCTGTGCAGCTTTATTAGCCTCATTTACACCGAGCACAACCTGCTTAATAGATGGAAAATGCTCCATTACAAACTGGGGTAAAAGCTGCATAGAAAACTTTGCTATTCCTCTCCCTTGGAAACTAGGATGAACAGAATAACCCCTAAGTAGGATACTTTCTTTCATATCCGTATAATTTAACTTATCGTCTCCAGTGTCCAATACAAAAAATCCAGCCACCTGTTCACCGTCTAAAATAACAACCGGTGTATAGGTAGGACACATTTCAACCTTTTTAAGCATTTCTATTGGGTGTCCTGTGAAACCTAATTGCTCTTTAGACAACGGATAATTTTCTAATGCCTCTTTATGCTTGGACTCATAAATGACCAATGAAATCATATTTCTCCCTCCTCTTTTAATTAGCATATCATAAAATTTCTGCTAGACTAGAGGTACTTAAGGAGAGTGATTTCAGTGAACATTGCCATCATAGGAGGTGGTATTGGAGGACTTTGTGCAGCAGTTACTCTGCAAAAGCAAGGTCATGAGGTGCACGTGTTTGAGTCTGCTCCAGTTTTCCACCCAATTGGTGCTGGAATAGGAATTGGCTCCAATGCTATGCAAGCACTAATGGAGATTGGTGTTGGAGAGGAGATATTCCGCAATGGCTATATCCTAAACACACAAGTCTTTCAGGACATGCATGGAAAAGTGCTCAATACGATCGATTTCTCGGTTCTAAAAAAAATGTTTGGACAAGAGAATATCACCATCCATCGAGCAAATCTTCATCGAACCTTTCTCGAAAATCTAAAAACAAATACCATTGAATTTAATAAAAGATGTATACGTATTAAGCAACATAAGGAGAGGGTCACTGCTTTTTTCGAGGATGGGACAGCCTTTGAAGCTGAGCTTTTAATAGCAGCAGACGGCATAAACTCTCCTATTCGCCAACAGCTCGTTCCTGAATCTAAACCAAGATATGCTGGGTATACTTGCTGGAGAGGGATAACTGAAAACAATGGTCGAGTAAAAGAATTTACATCCACAGAGCTTTGGTCCACAAAAGGGAGATTTGGTATGGCACCTATGAAAGATGGTTTCATTTATTGGTTTGCTTGTATTAACACCTCTCCAAGAAATCCAACCTATCAACAGCTTGAACCTAATGAAGTGTCATCTATCTTTCATCATTTCCCTGAAACGGTTTCCGATATTATTGCTAGCACACCTTCAGAACAAATTCTTCACCATGACATTTCAGATATCAAGCCACTCCGAAATTTTGTGTTCGATCGAGTTGTCCTATTAGGTGATGCAGCCCATGCGACTACACCAAATATGGGTCAGGGTGCTGGACAAGCTATTGAAGATGCAATCGTCCTCGGCAATGGCTTTAAACAATTTGAAGATATAAGAAGCGTATTAGATTTTTACAATGAAAAACGAGTAGCACGCACCGGAAAGGTAATTCGTCTTTCCAGACAAATTGGAGCAATTGCCCAAATTTCTTTTAGCCCAATAGCAGCTGCTCGTGATTTGTTCTTTCCCCTTCTCCCTTCAAAGTCTTTACTATGGCGTCTTAAGTTCTTATTTGATGTAAAACTATAAGAGCTGATGGAAGGGTGCCAGCTTTGGACTTTTCCTTATAAGATAGAAAAAGTGCCCGCATTAGCAGGCACTTTACTATTCTTTATCCAGTATTTTTTCTAGAATTTCAATGACACGGTCGTTTTGTCTTTCAATGTTTTTTAATCTCTTTTCGATTATATTAGAAGAGAAAAATACGATAAGTACTAATGCTATTCCTGCTATTATATCCAAAACTATTTCCTCCCCTTAATATATTTGCAATCCTAAAGCATCATCAATCTCTATATGCTTTGGAACCTTTAAGTGAATATAGGTCATACCTCTTACATTCTGATAGGAATAGGTTTCGCCACTGCTAGCTTTTGGTAGATTTACTAAACGGTTAGAAAACTCACTAAACTCCAGATTTATTCCTATTGGCTCCTTCACAGATAAATGGTTTCCAGCCCAATATAGCTCATGTAAGGGAATTATTTTATCTAAGAGAATACCTTCTATAATAAAGTTAGATCTATATTCTTTACCTTCTATCAATTGATTTGTAGCATCTGTCCATTCTACAACAAATCTAGTGGAATAAGAATCAGTGCCTTCATAGCCTATAGATAACGTATTTCCACTTAACTCATGAGACCACTCATCTATTAGAAATCTTTCAGTAAGATTATTCTCCTCGTAGTTTTTTAAAGCTTCTTCTAATTCAATATTTTCTACTTCTAGCACCTGAACTTCTTCCTCCGTCAACAGCTCTAAATGGTTATTAGGCATGAGCTCATAAACTAACATTGCTATAAATAGTATGACAATATAAGCGAAAACGATATATTTTTTAAGCTGCAAGGAACCATGTAAATTTTTTGTACTTTTCTTTATACCACCTATTAATATAAAGGATATTAATAATATTAGAACAATAGGGAGCAGACCTACTATGAACGCTATCCATACACCATTCACGCTCTTACCTCCCATCTATTAGATACTGCAACTGAAATTAAAAAGAAAATTACTGATAAACCAAATATTTTAAGCATGAATACCCACAAGTTTCCCTCTACTATAAAGAAAAATTCTATAATATTAAGCCCTATAGAACTCATTACTATCCCAACGAGAATTATCGGAAAAATTAATATCAATGCCTTATGCTTTTGGACTAAGGATCCCATTAAATATCCAAAGGAAGTGAACATAGATATTAAGATGAATAGTAAGAGTAAAGTTTGCATTGTTGCCACAGGCTCATCCAGTATTCCCGGGCCGTCAATAAATACCACGTTACTAAACAATACCTGATATAATCTCAACAAATATGTACATAAAAAAGTAGTAACCGCCGCAACGGCACTGACAATCATCAACACCACAATATTCGCGATGTTGCTACTTAGGCGTGTGGAAACAAACGTAAAATCATCATAACGGTAGGCCTTCGTCGTGATTAAGTTCCCTACAAATACTGCCCATGCAGCTACAAAGAATAAGACCCCATCAAGTGTGTATGTGTTGATAGTAATTTCTGTACCAATACTGCTTGTTCCTATCATTCCAGTGCTACTAGTAAGAAGTAAACCTAATAGTTGTATAAATATAAGCGATAGAACAGCCCCTATATATGCCTGTAATTTGAATTTAACCTGCATCCTTACTATGCTTCCTAAACTGACATTACTTAAAAACATCATCAATCCCCTCCTTTGTTTCACTCGTCACATACATACACACATCACTCGCCGACAAAGCCTGGGGCATAGCACCCTCTGTTCGAGCCTTCTCTATAGAAGAATTGTATTTTACAACAACATATTTTCTTTGATGATCTAACTGCTTGGAGAAATAAACCTCTTCCCCTTGCGTCCATCTTTCAATATCAGTTGCATTCCCCTGTAATCCCACGGCATACTCTCTTATTTCATCAAGCGGTTGATGTAAAACCACCCTTCCTTGGTGAATCAAGAGGATATCCTCCAACAAGTGCTCAATCTCTGCTAAATGATGGCTAGAGATTAAAATAGAACGAGGATGAGCTATATAATCCTTTAGCAACGCTCGGTAAAAGTCTGACCTTACTGCTTCATCCATCCCATTCATCGGTTCATCAAGCAAAGTTAGCTCACAACGAGTAGAGAGCCCAAAAATTAGATTAAACGTAGCAGCTGTTCCTTTAGATAAGCTAGAGTGATTAAGCTTAGGATTTAATTTGAAATAATCCATTAGTCTTTTAGCAAGCTCTCCATCCCATTTTTTATAAAAGGCTGGAGCCATGTTCAAAATCTCTTCTAAATTCAGTGTGTCAGGAAAAGTCATTTGGTCATCCACTAAAATACTGTTCGCAGATACTAACAAATCATTATAGGGACTTCTATCGAAAACGCGCACTTCTCCAGAACTATGGCTGGTAAAACCAGATAGTATTTTCAGTAAGGTTGTTTTCCCAGCTCCATTGCGGCCAATTAGCCCTGTAATTTTCCGATCACTTAGCTCGAAGCTTACATCCTCCAAAGCATTCGTCCGATGAAAAACTTTTTTGACATTTCGACATTCAACTACCTTCATTAGACTTCCTCCTCACATTTATGTATGAGTTGAATTAGCTCCTCTTTGGTTATTGACAATCTTTTAGCTTCCATCACTAAATCTGATACCATTTGCGTCAACGTCTGGTCTCTCCGTTTAGCTAATATCATTGCCTTGGCTTCTGTCGCTACGAACATTCCCAGTCCCCTTTTCTTATATAAAATCTCTTCTTCTACTAGTATCGTTAACCCCTTCGCTGCAGTCGCTGGATTAATATTAAACAGCTCTGCAAGCTGGTATTGGGAGTAAATTTTCTCATCATCTTTAAAATGCTCGGCTATAATTTCATTCTCTAACCATTCCGCAATTTGTACATAGATGGGCTTTGCACTATCCGAATTTAAAATCATTGCGTTAAGTCTCCTCTCAATCTAAAGTTAGTGCATTAGTGATGTAATGTAGTATATAACATAAAAATATAATTGTCTATACAATTTGGACAATAAAAAAAATCACACCCTTAGGATGTGATCAAGAACTCAAAGAATTTATTGCCGATAAAGAACTTGATAAGAATAATTACTACAAATGTAAAACCTATTAAAAGATAACCTACTATATTTTTTATTTTCATACGACTAATTTAGCTCTATATCAAAATTTAAGTTAATCGGTTCTGCAGGCATATTATCCGGAGCTTTTAAATTGGTTGTTGGAGTTTTCTCATCTACTTCTTCAAAAGTAAACTCATCCATCCATACCATTCCGGAGCCTTGTAGTAAAACACCGAAATATATCGCTCCTGCATGCTCGGGTACATCTAAGACGACGCTATAATAGTTCCACCCAGTTGTACCAGTAATAGGACGATTACTCATATTATCAAACTGAAGGGTATCGCCATCCTTGGCGTCAATGCGCATCCAAAGACCTGCAAATCCTTGTATATCCTCAGTTTTAATAAAACAAGAGAGCTTTAATCGTTTCCCACAGTATTTACTAGCATGGAACTGTTGCATAACTGTCCCAAACTGTTCTTCTCCTACTGGCTTAATGGAACGCAAATAACCGGAAGCATTTCCCTTGTGCACCACTTGAAAATCTCTACCCATCTCAAAGTTTTGTGGGGTTGCCCCACTTAAAAACCAACCATTCATAACCTCTACCTCCTCTGTTTTTTCTAGTAAGGTTCGCATGAGTGTTCGATACTTCCCTGGTGGCAAACCATGCACCTTACGAAAAGCTCTCGTAAAAGCTTCCTGGGACTCAAATTGATAAATTAAGGCCAAGTCCAAAATTCGTTCATCTGAATAAATTAGTCTTTGAGCTGCCAAGGTAAGTCTCCTATTACGAACATACTCGTGTAACGACATTCCAACCTTTTGTTGAAATAACCGATGGAAATGATAAAAAGAATAGCCAGTGACTTGTACCACTTCTTCATGTCGAACTGGCTCCTCCATTTTCTGTTCCAACCAGTTGATCGTCTGATGAATGATCTTCATTCGCTCATGCACCTCCTATTAACTACAGTTTATATGGTATAGGCTAGAATATTTTGATATTTTTTGCGGAAGTTTGGCGACCGACCGATTATTGGGGAGAACCGACCGATTTTTCACTGGAACCGACCGATTATTTGGAAAAACCGACCGATTTTTTACTCGAACCGACCGATTATCTCTTTTTCTATAAAAGGTTCTCTTATTCGATCCACATTCTTTTAAATTCATCGACTTTATAATTCGTAAAGTTGCTTGCTGCGAGTTTAACTGTAAAAATTCTCTACATTCTTTATTATTCAAGCTGTCTTTTACTAGAATAAACCATTCTTTTATTGCTTTTTCATGTGCTTTACGATTTACCTGTCCACACGCCTCACAATACCAACCAGCTTTAATTTTCTTCATTCCGAACAAAGAACAAACAGGACACTGAACACCTTTAATCAAATCTTTCGGATCTATTCCCCAGGTTTCACATATAGGGTAAGGCCAATAATCCTCATGATTGTTCTTTAAACTATTAGTCACCTGCTGAAACTGTTCTAGCGATAGGTAAGCCTTCTCTCTTGGGAGCCCCCATATAAAGTTGAGGATAGTAGTAGGATACATAATAGGAGAGGTAACTGGAGATTTATGAACTCTTGACTTTGTAGATCCTAATATTATTGCTCCTATTACTGGAATATCTAAACCATTCGTTTTTAACCATTTTTGAAGCAAATTAATATTTCGTTCTAATTGAACCTCTGGGCTCTCATATATATCTACCTGACCACTTTCTAACTCTCTTCTTAAACAGAATGGATCTCTTTCAAAACTTAAGGTTCCAACAATATTCTTAGACTCTAAAATTAGTATATAATGTCGAGTAATGAATAAGGCATCAATTTGAAATTTACCATTAGAACTCAGATTTAAGTCTAACAAAACTGCATAGTCAAAAGGAAAACTATATTTACGGAAAATGGCTTCTACATTTTTCTCTCCTATAATACCTGCTTTAGCAGATAATATTTTGGAGTGAATACGTTCTTTTAGTACATGATTATTACCTAAGCGTTCATACAGTGCTTGTAAGCCAATATAATTATAATTAATAGCCTGCTCTTTTAAAATCAAATCTTCCCTCCTTTTTGCATAATATAACATAATTTTAGAAAATGTAAATTTTACACATTTAATAACTTTTTTATTTTCCCTCCAATTATCAGCTCTTTTTTCTATTTTCCTCGTTATTACTCTTTGAAAATTTTATTTTGATTGTTTCTGTCGTATATAGTTTCTATTTCCCGGGAAATGTCAATTTAGAGGAAAAACTTAAAGGTTGTATTCGACATAAATTATAAATTGCAACGGGATTCTCAGTTGTATGCTTCGATGAAGAGATTATCTTTCGCTTTGGTAATAATAAAAGTAAAAAAAGCCGCCACCGATTACTGGGTGACGACTTCCTTTAGTTGCCCAAAGACTTCCTACTCTTGCAAGGGCGACCCTCCAACTACCATCAGTGGCTGCGAAACCAGATGGGCGGCAGATTTCTTCGTCAGCCTCGGTCGTTCGGTTCCTCGAACTCTTTACCCCTCCGGCTTCTCGCACACTTCCTTAGGGAGAGAGATTGACCTTCGGCTCTTTCCTGTAAAAGACAAAACAAAAAAGCCGCCACCGATTACTCGGTGACGACTTCCTTTGGTGCCCAGCGACGTCCTACTCTTGCAGGGGCGACTCTCCAACTACCATCGGCGGCTGCGAAACCAGATGGGCGGCAGATTTCTTCGTCAGCCGCAGTCGTTCGGTTCTCGCGTATGCCATACGCTCCGAGCCTCTCTTCCTTGCTTCCTCGAACTCTTTGCCCCTCCGGCTTCTCGCTCACTTCTTTAGGAAGAGAGTGCCTTCGGCTTTTATAAAAGACAAAACAAAAAAGCCGCCACCGATTACTCGGTGACGACTTCCTTTGGTGTCCAGCGACGTCCTACTCTTGCAGGGGGAGACCCCCAACTACCATCGGCGCTGAAGAGCTTAACTTCCGTGTTCGGTATGGGAACGGGTGTGACCTCTTCGCCATCATCACTAGACTTTTTCGGCTTT
>NZ_JAMAWN010000034.1:0-25599 GCF_023713305.1 Psychrobacillus sp. MER TA 171
ATTTAGTCATGTTAAAAATAGACTTTTCCTTTTTGGCTCCCTCGGTAAAGCAGGGGTCAAACAGGTAAAACATAAAAAGGGTGAGGGAGCCAAGAGGCGACCACTTCCTATAGGAAATCCAACAGATTCTCCAGCTGTCCGGATCAACTGGAAATTCTATCGGAAAGAGCTCTTATTACTAATATACGAGGGGGAAGCCAATGTTTAAGATGGATATTCATACGGAGCAAGGGATAATGGCCCTAATAGAAGATGACAAATGGATGATGGATTTACTGAGAGTCGCAGAGCGACTAAATCTTCCCGATTGGTGGATTTGCGCTGGTTTTGTTCGGTCAAAAATATGGGATACTCTCCATGGTTACGATATTCGTACTCCCTTGGGCGATATTGACGTGATTTATTTTGACCCGCAATGCTTGGATGAGGCACAGGAGAAAAGACTTGAACAGCAGTTAGTGGCTTGGAAGCCAGGTATCCCTTGGTCTGTGAAAAACCAGGCGAGGATGCATAAAATAAACAATCTTCCCCCCTATATGTCTGCAGAAGAGGGGATAGCAAATTTCCCGGAAACAGTTACAGCATTAGGAGTTAAGCTAGGAGCTAATGGATTAATATTAACGGCACCTCATGGTATCGGAGACGTAATTCAAATGTGCGTCCGTCCGGTACCCCGATTTGAAGCGAGCAACGAGCTTAAAGCTGTTTATACAAAGCGTATGGAGAGTAAGAATTGGAAAGTTAACTGGCCAATGGTTACTGTAAAAGTAAGATGATTTTTAAAAAAAGGAGTATTTTATGCGCAAAAGAACCTGGTTTTTACTATCTTTGTCGATACTTACATTTTTTATAGTTGTCATTATCCTAAAGCCGAGTGAAACTGATTATGCTAATTGGATTGAAAGTTCCTATCAAGTACACTGCCTCGATTATAATTGCGATACTTTCCAACTCGATGTAAAAGAAGGAGAAGAACCAGTTATGATGCAAACTATTAGTGGCAATTTTTCGCCAGGCATTTTTATGGGGAAAATAAATCGAGATTATAGAAACTTAGATGACTCTTCATATGTTTTAGACATTGAAGTAGAAGGCTTCTTGGGCAAATTCAAGCTTAAAAATGAAGAAATTAAGAACGTGCTAAGAAAGTAAAATAGACCTCATTTTATCTTAAAACTGATTAGATAGAAGAAATACTAGTTGTTTGGAGTGAAGGCGGCGACTCCTAGGGGAAGAGCACGAGGGAGAGACTACAGGCTCGAGCCGTGCCCCAGGAAAGCGACAGTCGTAAAGGAGAACAACTGCTAAGAAGTAGTTGAACTGCTTTATTTAGGGATGGGTTATGTCCCCACCTCCTTGTCGAATTCTAACGAGAAATGAAATTCTTTCTCTTTTAATCTACACAACATCTTCAAACGGATGAACCGATTGGGCAAACGGTGCATATGATGTTATGACTTGATTACAAGGAGGAAGAACATGAAATATTTGCGACATATCGTGACGAAAGCAGTAGTTGCTAAGGGTAAAAAGAGAACGGAATCTTGTGAGACACTTCGACCACCAAACACACCTTCTAGCATTTTAGGGTGCTGGGTTATCAATCATACGTACCAATCTAAAAAACACGGGAAATTTGTAGAAGTATCTGGGAAATTCGATATCAACGTGTGGTACGCCCACCACGATCACTCTAAAACATCTGTTTTTACGGAGACGGTGAACTACAAGGATCGCATTA
This sequence comes from Psychrobacillus sp. MER TA 171, assembly GCF_023713305.1. Taxonomy (NCBI): domain Bacteria; kingdom Bacillati; phylum Bacillota; class Bacilli; order Caryophanales; family Bacillaceae; genus Psychrobacillus; species Psychrobacillus sp. MER TA 171. The sequence goes on from NZ_JAMAWN010000034.1 coordinate 1,742, forward strand.
AACTAAGCTATAGAGACAAAGATGCAACTGGTGAGGAAGTTCATGTACGTGTCATTCAACAGCCAAATTGCACAGAAGCAATTATTGTAAAAGGCTGTGAATTCCAAGTGACGGTAGAGAGAGAGTTACTTGCAGAGGTAGTCGGAGAAACAACTGTTTGTATTCAAGTTTATGATGAGGACTTCGAGGAAGAATGGTCTTACGAGGATGAGAGTTCATCTAGCTCTTCAAGCTCATCTAGTTCATCCAGCTCATCCAGCTCTTCAGACGATTTCCACGATTCATCTTCACTTTAATAAGCCGGCGCTGGCCGGCTTTTTTTTTTTGCTTTAAGTTTGGATGTTTTTGAGATACCATAAAATGCATTAACTGGCATGGTCATGTAGCTCTTCTAACTAGTCCCTTCTATTGATTGCAATTGGTCTCCTCTAAAGCTAGTTTTTCCCACAAGAAACATCTAAAAACAAGTCGTATTATGTCTGCGGTGATTATTTAATTTGTTATAATAGGGGGAGTAACAATGAGAAGAGGGAAACAATGACTACAATTACTCCAATGATGCAACAATATTTAAAGATTAAAGAAGACTACATAGATGCTTTTTTGTTTTTCCGTCTCGGCGACTTTTACGAGCTATTTCATGATGATGCGATCAAGGCGGCATCTATTTTGGAAATCACGTTAACGAGCAGAAAGGATGGTATTCCGATGTGTGGAGTGCCACATCATGCTGCACAGAGCTATATAGAGACTCTAATTTCGAAAGGGTATAAGGTAGCGATATGCGAGCAGGTGGAAGATCCGAAGGTTGCTAGAGGTGTGGTTAAACGTGAGGTTGTTCAACTGGTAACTCCAGGTACTCTGATGGAGGGAAAGGCATTACAAAACAAAACTAATTATTTTATTGCTTCAGCAGATTTATTGCCCACGGAGGAAGTCGTCTTTTCCTATTTGGATGTGTCCACAGGTGACGGGTTTACTACTATTATAAAAGGTGACGAAAAGGAAGTCGTTCAGCAGCTCTTAGCGTTACAGGCAAAGGAGTTAATCGTAAGCGAACAATTATACTTAGTGATAAATGACTTATCCTCTATTCATGATTTCACGTTATCCATCGAGCAAGAGGAATTGTCGGATGAGGAAGCTGAGAAGTATGTGGTAAATCATCCAGCAGAGACCTATCGTACAGTCAAGCGTTTGTTAAAATACATACAGAAAACACAAAAACGATCATTGCTTCATATTCAGCCTTTTAACTTCCAGGAAAGAGAAGCATTCCTTGCAATGGATTACCATTCTAAACGTAATTTAGAGCTTGTTTCCTCGATAAGAAGCGGGGATCAAAAAGGAACGTTGTTATGGCTTTTAGATGAAACGGTCACTGCTATGGGCGGTAGAAAGCTAAAGCAATGGATTCATCAGCCACTTGCCAATAAAAGTGCGATTGAATCTAGGCTCAATATCGTTACCAGCTTCTTAGATGACTTTATGCTAAGAGAGGACATAAAAGAGCTGTTCAAAGAAGTATATGATTTAGAGCGATTGGTTGGAAGAATCGGCTTTGGAAGTGCTGGAGGACGGGACCTTGCTCAACTTCGACAGTCTCTTTCTAAAATTCCACAGATCAAACAGCTTTTATTGGAGACACAAGACGAAACGCTTCAAGTATTAGGAGAAGCAATTGAAGATTGCCAGGACATTTGGAGAAAGCTAGAGGATGCGATTAGCGAGCAGCCACCTATTTCTGTCAAAGATGGCGGAGTCATAAAAAACGGTTATAATGACCGCTTAGATAAGCTTCGAGATGCTTCTGTTAACGGGAAAAAATGGATTGCAGAGCTCGAGAGAAGAGAACGAGAAATCACCGGGGCAAAAAATTTAAAAATAGGCTATAACCGAGTATTCGGGTATTATATTGAGTTAACCAAGTCGAACATTCACTTTGCGGATGAATCGAGATATGTCCGAAAACAGACTTTAGCAAATGCTGAAAGGTATATAACAGATGAGCTCAAGGAGAAGGAATCTCTTATCCTTTCTGCTGAGGATGAAAGCCTAGTTTTAGAGTATGAGCTTTTCTCCGAGCTGCGAGAAGAAATTAAACAATACATCCCCCTAGTGCAAAAGCTAGCGAAACAAATTAGCGAGCTAGATGTGTTCATTTCGTTTGCAGAGGTCGCTGAAAAGCATCGTTTGACAAGACCGATGTTCCATGACTCGAATGCGATGATTATTAAAGAGGGAAGACATCCGGTTGTTGAGAAGATGATGAATAATCAGCTGTATGTCCCAAATGATTGCGTATTGACTGAAAAGGAAAACATGCTGCTTATTACTGGACCGAATATGTCCGGTAAGAGTACCTTTATGAGACAGGTAGCCATAACTGTGATAATGGCTCAAATTGGCTGCTACGTGCCTGCTAAATCTGCTGAGCTGCCAATCGTGGATAAAATATTCACTCGAATAGGAGCAGCGGATGACCTGGCAGGAGGGCAAAGTACTTTCATGATTGAGATGATGGAATCTCAGCATGCCATAGTCAATGCAACAAACAAAAGCTTACTATTGTTCGATGAAATTGGACGTGGGACTTCTACTTATGATGGTATGAGCTTAGCGCAGGCCATGATGGAATATATTCATGACCATATTGGAGCAAACACTTTGTTCTCCACTCATTATCATGAGCTGACAGAACTAGAGCAAACGTTATCGATGCTACGAAACGTCCATGTGGCTGCAACTGAAAAAGATGGTAAGGTAGTTTTCCTACACAAGCTAAAAGAAGGTCCAGCTGATAAAAGCTATGGAATACATGTCGCGGAGCTTGCACAGCTGCCAGAAGAGATTATCTCAAGAGCTCGAAATATCCTGAAGTCGTTTGAACAGCAGGAGAGAAAAGAATCAAATGAGAGAAATGGGGCAAATACTCAGCTATCATTTTTTGATGAGGCGTCCTCTTCTGAAGCTCCAGTAACCATCGTAAAAGCGGAAGAGACTAATGAAAAAGAAAATGACACTGCAAAAATGATTATGAAAAAGCTTAAAAAGGTTAACATTTCGGGTACAACACCTTTAGAGGCCCTTCAATTATTATACGAGCTACAAAATGAGCTAGACTAAAACATATAGGTGGTGAGCAACAATGGGGAAAATCGTCGTAATGGAAGAGCTCTTATCTAACAAAATAGCTGCAGGGGAAGTAGTAGAAAGGCCAGCCTCTGTAGTGAAGGAGTTAGTAGAGAATGCCATTGATGCAGAAAGCACCTCCATCGAAATTATGCTAGAGGAGGCAGGGTTAGCTAAAATTCAGGTGACAGACAATGGTAAAGGAATGGATGAGGAGGATGCTTTGCGTTCCTTCTCCAGACATGCCACTTCCAAAATAATGACGGAGCACGATCTGTTCCGTATCCGCTCCTTAGGATTCCGTGGAGAGGCCTTAGCCAGTATCGCTTCTGTCTCTAAAATTGATCTTTGGACATCAGATGGAGAAGAGGTAGGGACTAAGGTTATGCTAGAAGGAGGAAGAGTGATCTCCTGTACTCCTGCCCCAATCCGAAGAGGGACGGACATTGTAGTAAAACAGTTATTTTTCAACACACCTGCTCGACTAAAGTATTTAAAAACGATTCAAACAGAGCTAGGACATACCATTGATTTGATCAACCGTCTAGCGCTTAGCTTTCCTGAAATAGCATTTAAGCTATCTCATAACAATCAAACAATCTTACAAACGAGCGGCCGTGGAGACTTAAGGCAGGTGCTAGCTTCGATATACGGGGTGTCTAATGCTAAAAAAATGATAAAATTCGAGGCAGAGTCATCGGATTTTAAAGTTTCAGGCTATGGAACACTACCTGAGATTACAAGAGCGTCTAAAAACTATATGACGATCTTGGTTAACGGGCGCTGGGTCAAGCATTACGGATTAAATAATGCCATTGTAGAGGCGTATCATACTTTACTACCGATAGGGCGCTTTCCAATTGTCGTTCTAAATATTGAAACAGACCCAATGCTGACTGATGTTAACGTACATCCAGCGAAGCATCAGATTCGTTTGAGTAAGGAAAAGGAACTGATGGAGCTGGTGAAACAAACCATCCGTAAGGTGATGCATCGCGCTCAACAACCACTAGAGATTAAAGAGAAGCCTGTAAAGCCAAAACCTCAGCCAAGCTTCCAGTTTGATTTTTTCAAACAAACATATGAGCCTGTAAAGCAGGAGGTAACGGAGCAGGAAGCTATGTCTGTCACTCCCCCTCGAAGTGATGATCATCAACCTGAAATAGAGTCGACTAAATGGGATGACAACACAACAGTAATGGAAGAGAGCTTTCCGACTAATGAGGAGCCATATTCTGAAACGGAACTCGACCTAAGAGACCCGTTTCCCGATTTACATGTGGTCGGCCAAATCCATGGTACATATATTGTTGCGCAAAGTGAAGATGGATTTTATTTGATTGACCAGCACGCAGCACAGGAACGAGTGAAGTATGAGTATTACAAGGAAAAGGTAGGGGACGTAGATGTAACGGAGCGTCAAGCACTTTTATTGCCACTCACCTTCCATTATTCTTTGGATGAGGCTTATCGTATTAAAGAATCCATCGAGGAGCTGCACAAAGTAGGTATATTTTTGGAGGAATTTGGTTCCTCTAGCTTTGTGGTGAGAGACCATCCCGTATGGTTTCCAAAAGGACATGAAACTAAGATTATTGAGGGACTAATCGAGCAAGTATTGACGAATCGCAAAACAGATATTAAAAAGCTCCGGGAAGAAGCAGCAATCATGATGAGCTGTAAGTTATCGATTAAAGCAAACCATTATTTAACGTTACATGACATGGAGCAGCTGCTAGTCAGTCTAAAAAATGCGAAGCATCCTTTGACGTGTCCGCATGGAAGACCTGTCATTGTCCATTTTTCTACGTATGAAATTGAAAAGATGTTCAAACGAGTAATGTAGGAGGGGTTATATGGGAAAATATATTTTATCCATCGATCAAGGTACTACTAGTTCAAGAGCTATTCTATTCGATAAAAAAGGTAATATCGTTCACTCTGCGCAAAAGGAATTCAAGCAACACTTTCCAAAGTCTGGATGGGTGGAGCATGATGCAAAGGAAATTTGGGGAACGGTACTATCGGTATTGGCAGCAGTATTAACAGAAAGCGGCAGTCAGCCCGGAGACGTCCATGCCATTGGGATTACTAATCAACGCGAAACAACCGTGGTATGGAACAAGCGCACGGGAAAACCTATCTATAATGCAATTGTCTGGCAATCGAGGCAGACTCAATCTATTATTGATGAGCTGAAGAAAGAGAACCTGGAATCCTTCTTCCAAGAAAAAACGGGCTTAAAGCTAGATCCCTATTTTTCGGCAACCAAAGTGAAATGGATATTAGATAATGTCGAGGGGGCAAGAGAACAGGCAGAGGCTGGCGAGCTACTGTTTGGAACCATTGATACATGGCTAATCTGGAAGCTTACAGATGGAAAGGCTCATGTCACAGATTACTCCAATGCCTCCCGGACAATGCTCTATAATATATTCGAACAAAAGTGGGATCAGGAAATTTGTGAAAAGCTAAATATTCCAATGGGGATCCTCCCTACGGTTGCTTCCTCCTCTGAGGTTTATGCGAAAACCGATCCTTCTGTATTTTTCGGTAAGGAGATAGATATAGCAGGTGCTGCAGGTGATCAGCAGGCTGCCTTGTTCGGACAATGCTGTTTTGAAAAGGGAATGGCTAAAAATACGTATGGTACTGGTTGCTTCATGCTATTAAATACCGGAGAGGAAGCGGTAACCTCTGAGAACGGTTTATTGACGACCATTGCATGGGGTATGAATGGGAAGGTGACCTATGCATTAGAGGGAAGCGTTTTTGTCGCCGGTTCTGCCATACAATGGCTTCGTGATGGGCTTCGTATGCTAAAGCATGCGAGTGAATCGGAAAGCTATGCGAAGCGGGTGGATTCAACGGAAGGTGTCTATGTCGTCCCTGCCTTTGTAGGATTAGGAACCCCTTATTGGGATTCTGATGCAAGAGGATCTATATTTGGTCTGACCCGAGGTACGACCAAGGAACACTTTATCCGTGCAACACTTGAGTCTCTTGCCTACCAATCGAAAGACGTTTTAGATACGATGATTAGTGATTCTGGTGTCTCTGTGGAAGTGTTACGCGTAGATGGTGGTGCAGTAAGTAATGAATTCCTCATGCAATTTCAAAGTGATTTGTTACACTTACCCGTAGAGCTTGCAAAACTTAACGAGACAACCGCACTAGGAGCCGCCTTCCTTGCCGGCTTGGCGACAGGGTTCTGGAAGGATGAGCAGGAGCTTTCCGATCTAAGGGAAAGCCAGCGCTTATATGAACCTCAAATGGAGGAAGAAAGAAGAAACCGATTATATAAAGGCTGGAAATTGGCCGTTGAAGCAACGAGATTATTTAAATTTCAGGACGAGGAGTGGAATAAGTGAAATCTTCAGTAGAACGTGAACAAATACTTAATACATTAAACTTTTACGAATTCGATGTTTTAGTTATCGGAGGCGGAATTACAGGAGCGGGCATAGCGCTTGATGCGGTAACAAGAGGGATGTCCGTAGCCTTAGTGGAAATGCAGGACTTTGCAGCTGGTACATCAAGCAGATCGACCAAGCTAATCCATGGTGGTTTGCGCTACCTTAAGCAAATGGAAATTAAAATGGTAGCTGAAGTAGGGAAAGAAAGAGAAATTGTATACGAAAATGCAGTTCATGTTTCTAAACCTACTGGCATGCTACTTCCATTCCATAAGCAAGGAACGTTTGGTCCTGTAAGCACATCCGCTGGATTAAAGCTATATGATTATTTAGCCGGTGTAAAAAAAGAAGAGCGTCGTCTAATGCTCTCTGCTAAGGAAACACTAGAAAAAGAGCCTTTAGTAAAAAGTAAGGACCTTCTTGGTGGTGGCTACTACGTTGAGTATGTAACGGACGATGCGCGACTAACAATAGAGGTTGTAAAAAAAGCGATTGAAAAAGGAGCCGTATGCTTAAACTATGCTAAGGCAAGATCTTTCCTTTATAGTGATGATAATAAAGTAGTTGGTGCTGAAATAGTAGACATGGTCACAAACAAGAGAATCGCGATCCATGCTAAAAAAGTAGTGAATGCAACTGGACCTTGGGTAGACGGCGTAAGAGCGCTAGACGCAATCGAAAATAAAAAGAAGTTGCGACTAACTAAAGGTATCCACGTAGTAATCGACCAATCTATTTTCCCATTGCACCAGGCTATCTATTTTGATACACCTGATAAACGAATGGTATTTGCGATACCTAGAGATGGCAAAACATATGTTGGTACAACCGACACCTTTTTTGAAGGAAAAATTCAAAATCCAGTAGCGACTTTACAGGACGTTGAATATCTATTAGATGCCATCCATTATATGTTCCCTGGTGTCCAAGTAGGAATTGAGCATATTGAATCTACATGGGCAGGTGTTCGTCCTTTAATCTATGAGGATGGCAAGGATCCTTCGGAGATTTCACGGAAAGATGAAATTTGGCAATCGGAGGCGGGACTATTAACAATAGCAGGCGGTAAGCTGACTGGCTATCGTAAAATGGCAGAAACAATCGTCGATAAGATATCCAAACAACTTGGGGATGAAAAGTATGGCCCTTGTGTAACGAAGCATTTGAATTTGTCTGGTGGTGAAATTGGTGGCTCCGAACAATTCGAAGGGTTTGTTGCATTAAAAGAGCAAATCGCTCCTTCCTACGGGTTGACGCAAGAAGAGGGAAGAAGGTTGGCTAAGCTTTACGGCTCTAATGTCGATAAAGTGTTCCAATACGCTCATATCCTCTCTACTGTTCCATCCAATTTGCCATTAGGTTTGCTAGCGCAGATTTACTATGCAGTGCATGAAGAAATGACGTACTCCCCTGTAGACTTCTTGGTAAGAAGAACGGGTATGCTTTATTTCCGTATTGACCAATACAAATTGTATAAAGATGAAGTGCTGAATGTCATGAAGCAATTGCTCCAGTATTCAGAGGAAGAGACCGAAAGTTTTTCGCAACAATTAGAAGAAGCTTTAATGGATGCTATGTTTTCGAAAGGTAGTGTTGTGGAGTGAAGCAAATTTTAGAAGCAAAGATGTCAGACGGGCACCTCATTTATGTGATGAGATGTATACCAACTGATACACCAATTGGCCATGTTCACCTTATGCATGGATTGGCTGAGCATATTGAGCGTTACGATGAGTTTGTCGATTTTCTGGTTGATAAGGGTTTTATCGTAAGTGGTCACGATCATCGCGGTCATGGAAAGACTGCAGTAAAGAATGGTCAGTTAGGCTATTTTGCAGACCGTGCTGGCTTTGAAAGAATTACGGAAGATGTACGTGAAGTACTGTTAACTGTTCGAGAAGGATTAACGAATCTTCCACTTATTTTATTCGGACATAGTATGGGCTCGTTCGTCGCTCGTCGATATATGCAAAAATATAGTGATTCTCTATCTAAAGTCATCCTAAGTGGTTCAGCATATGATCCTGGCGTATTAGGCAACATTGGAAAACTAATTGGTAAAGCAGCTTCTAAGATAAAAACACCGCAAGCAGAAAGTCCTTTGCTTAACTCGCTAGCATTTGGCGGATTCAACAAGAAAGTTGCTCATCCGGAAACTCCTTTCGATTGGTTAACTAGAGACGGGGAGGAAGTAAGGAAGTATATAGAGGATCCTCTATGTGGTTTTATCCCATCTAACCAGCTATATGTCGATATGTTTGGTGGCATGAGAGCTATTCATAAAGAATCAGAGATCATGAAAGTTCGTAAGGGTCTACCAGTACTAATGATAAGTGGAGCAAAGGATCCTGTCGGAAAAGACGGCAAGGATGTATTTAAAGTAGCGGAAGGTATGAAAAAAGTAGGTATGAAAAATATAACCGTGCAATTGATAGAAGATGCAAGGCATGAACTTTTAAAGGAATTAGGGAAAGAGCAAACAATGGAATTTATATATAAGTGGATGATGAAGGATGAATAGTAATCCAGCAGTTATTGCGATTGTAGGACCAACTGCAGTTGGTAAGACGGCATTAAGTATAGAGCTGGCAAAGTTTTGTGACGGGGAAATCATTAATGGGGACTCTATGCAGGTCTACCGAGAGCTTAACATTGGAACAGCGAAAATAACAGCAGATGAAATGGAAAATGTTCCACACCATCTGCTGGATATCAAAGATCCGACCGAGGGCTTCTCTGTGGCGGAGTATCAAAGGCTCGTACGAGAAAAGATAAAGGATATTGCCTCTAGAGGAAAAGTACCTATTATTGTGGGGGGGACTGGGCTTTATGTTCAGTCGGTTTTATACGATTTCCGCTTTTCAGAGCAGCCAAAGCAAGACAGCTCAAGGGTGAAGGAGCTGGAAGGTATGTCCTCTGAGGTATTATATTCGATGCTGCAGGATGTAGATCCAGTGGCTGCGAAGGACATTCACCCGAACAATGTGCAAAGAGTCATCCGAGCAATCGAGAGGCAAGAGCTAACTGGAAAGCAAAGAGACGAGATTGAGCAAAATCAAGGTAAGGAAAAGGTTTTCCCACACTATATCATTGGTCTGACAATTGATCGTGAGATACTGTATCAGCGTATTAACAAGCGAGTAGATCTGATGATAGAACAAGGACTGTTACAAGAAGTAAAAGGTCTATATGATAGAGGAATAAGAGATGTTCAATCCATTCAAGCCATAGGGTATAAGGAAATCTATGACTATTTGGATGGGAAATCGACCCTTGAGGATGCCGTGGACACACTAAAACAAAATTCTAGAAGGTATGCTAAGCGACAGTTAACCTATTTCCGTAACAAAATGGATATACAATGGTTCGATCCAGTTAAAGACCGTGAAAGTATTTTAGAAGAAATTAGTAGGTTCTTGCAGGAAAATCAATAATTTAAGCGAATAGTTAAAGTGATACGTTTTTAAGCGAAATTGCAAACGGGGGTATTGGGATGAAACCAATGAATATTCAAGACAACTATTTAAATCAGTTAAGAAAGAACGAAATCTTTGTAACAGTCTTTCTGTTAAATGGCTTTCAACTAAAGGGGACAGTGAAATCCTATGATAATTTCACTGTATTGTTCGAATCTGATGGGAAGCAACAGCTCATTTATAAACATGCGATTTCTACATTTGCTCCATCTAAGCCTGTAAAGCTATCAGAAGAGTAAAATCTAATTCATTGACAGTTCCACTTGCTCCAATTATTATTTGATAGAATCTTTAAATGAAGTGGAGAGGTTATTTATGAAAACTATTACGACAGATGAACTTCTAAAAAAAATAGATGCGGGCGAACAAGTCAACATTATTGATGTGCGCGAACAAGAGGAAGTAGATGCAGGAATTATTCCTGGAGCTAAGCATATTGCTTTAGGTCAAGTGGAAACGAGCTTGGATCAAATCGACCCGTCCGTTCCTCATTACATAATTTGCAAAGCTGGTGGCCGCAGTGCGATGGCTTGTGAAGTCCTTGAAGAGAATGGTTACGATGTAACGAATGTAACAGGTGGAATGATGGCCTGGGACGGGGAAGTGCAATTCTAAATATTTAATGCAATAAGGGGCTAATTTCATTTATTGAAATTAGTCTTTTCTCTTTTATCAAAAACGAGTTTAAAAGTATAATTCATCAAACAAAATACAAAGTACAATGAATAGAATTAGGAGATGCATCATGGAATTTACAACTACCTTATCAGAAAAAGTATTGGCTCTGGCAACTTCGGCAGAAGCCAAGATTGCAGATTATCACAAAGAAGTAGAACGTATCGCGTTTCACAATCAACAAAAAGTCCTTCATGCCTTCAAAACACATCATGTGAGTGATCATCATTTTAATCCTTCGACTGGCTATGGCTACGACGATGAAGGTCGGGATACGTTAGAACGAGTATATGCAACAACCTTCGGAGCAGAGGCAGCTCTAGTTAGACCGCAAATCATTAGCGGGACTCATGCAATCTCTATCAGTTTATTTGGTGTTCTTAGACCAAATGATGAGCTGTTATACATAACCGGCAAACCGTATGATACTTTACAGTCGATTGTCAGTGGCGGAGAAGAGGATACGGGCTCTTTAGCTGATTTTGGTATCAGTTATCAGCACGTTGACTTGCTAGAGGAAGGAGCGGTGGATTGGGAAGCAGTTAAAAATGCAATACATGACAAAACCAAGGTGGTCGCCATCCAACGTTCAAAGGGCTATGCTGTTCGTCCTTCTTTCACAGTGTCCCAAATCAAGGAAATGGTAGAAAAAATTAGATTGATTAAGCAGGACGTCATTATTTTTGTAGATAATTGCTATGGAGAATTCGTGGAATCCTTAGAGCCAACTGATGTCGGAGTAGATTTAATGGCAGGTTCTCTGATTAAAAATCCTGGTGGTGGGATTGCTAAAACTGGTGGGTACATTGCAGGAAAAAAAGATTTTGTTACAAAATGCGCTTACAGAATGACTTCTCCGGGTATAGGTTCAGAGGCGGGTGCTTCACTGAACACATTATTAGATATGTATCAGGGATTCTTCCTAGCTCCCCATGTTGTCTCACAGGCAGTTAAAGGCGCAATCTTTACTTCCGCAGTATTGGAGGAAGTAGGTATGTCAACGGAGCCACATTACACTCAAAAACGTACGGATTTAATACAATCCGTCTCCTTTCAGACACCTGAGCAAATGATTCAATTCTGCAAGGCAATCCAAATGCATTCACCCATTAATGCCCAATTTGCCCCAGAGCCGGCCTATATGCCAGGCTACGAGGACGATGTTATTATGGCTGCGGGTACATTTGTGCAAGGCTCAAGCATGGAGCTGACTGCAGATGGTCCGATCAGACCTCCATTTACGGCGTTTATACAAGGTGGGTTAACATACGAACATGTCAAATATGCGATTTTAGGAGCAGTTCAGTCCTTGAATAAATAACAAAAAAATACCACTTTCTAAATATAGAGAGTGGTTTAATTTTTTTGAAAATTTTATGTAAGTTTTTCTGACATGGTGTTGACATGTTAGCTAACATCACATATACTATGTTTATAACCTACATAGGAGGTGCAGCGATGGAAAAGGAATGGAGACGTTCCATGCCACTGCTATCGATGAATATTGTCATGCAGCTAACTGGTTTAACCGCTAGACAAATTCGCTATTATGAAGAGCAAGAATTAGTTCAGCCTGCACGGACGGAAGGTAAGCAACGCATGTTCTCACTGGATGATATCGATGTCTTGTTAGAGATTAAAGACCTTCTGAAATCGGGTGTGAACATAGCCGGTATTAAACAAATTTTTGAAATGAAGAAAAATCCTGCAACCTCTAAGGATGTTCGACAAGTAATTTCTGATCAAGAGTTACGCGCCATTGTAAAGGAAGAGATGCGACTGGCACAAAGTCAGCAACGTGCTTCTTTAAGACAAGGGGACTTATCCCGCTTTTTTCGTTAAGTAAGCTTCAACAAAAATATCAAATATTTAGGAGAGTGGAAAAATGAGTAAGTATACTAAAGAAGACATCAAAAAGTTCGTTCAAGAGAATGAGGTGAATTTTATTCGTCTTCAATTTACAGACATACTAGGTACGATTAAAAACGTGGAAATTCCAGTGAGTCAGCTCGATAAAGCTCTTGACAATAAAATGATGTTTGACGGATCCTCAATTGAAGGATTTGTTCGTATAGAAGAATCAGATATGTTTTTAGTTCCAGATTTAGATTCATGGGTAGTGTTCCCTTGGATTACAGGTAAAGGGAAAGTAGCTCGTCTTATCTGTGACGTAAATAAAGCAGACGGTACTCCATTCGCTGGAGATCCACGTAGTAACTTAAAACGTATATTAAAAGAAATGAAAGAGTTAGGGTTTACTAGCTTTAACTTAGGGCCAGAGCCAGAATTCTTCCTGTTTAAATTAGATGCTCAAGGCGAGCCGACACTTGACTTAAATGACCATGGCGGTTATTTCGATTTAGCTCCAATGGATCTTGGGGAAAACTGTCGTCGTGATATCGTACTTGAATTAGAAGAAATGGGCTTTGAAATTGAAGCATCTCATCATGAGGTAGCTCCTGGACAGCATGAAATCGACTTCAAATATGCAGACGCTGTAACTGCTTGTGACAACATCCAAACGTTCAAGCTTGTAGTTAAAACAATTGCTCGTAAGCATGGTCTGCATGCAACATTCATGCCAAAACCATTGTTCGGTGTGAATGGCTCAGGAATGCACTTTAACGTTTCATTATTCAAAGGGAAAGAAAATGCATTTTTCGATGAGTCTGCAGATATGCAAATGAGTGAAACAGCAATGCAATTTATGGCTGGTGTATTAAAGCATGTACAAAGCTTCACTGCAATCACTAACCCAACTGTTAACTCGTACAAACGTCTTGTACCAGGCTACGAAGCACCTTGTTACGTTGCATGGTCAGGTCAAAACCGTAGTCCTTTAATTCGAATTCCTTCTTCAAGAGGTTTAAGCACACGAATCGAGGTTCGTTCTGTAGATCCAGCAGCAAACCCATACCTGGCTATGGCAGTTATTCTTCAAGCGGGATTAGATGGTATTAAAAACAAATTAACACCACCACCAGCAGTAGACCGTAACATTTATGTTATGTCAGAAGAAGAGCGCATTGAAAATGGTATCCATAACTTACCACCATCATTACATGCTGCAGTTCAAGAGCTAGGCAAAAACGAAATCATTCGCGGAGCACTAGGTGAACACATCTATGCTAACTTCGTAGAAGCAAAAGAAATCGAATGGGATATGTTCCGTACGACTGTACATCCTTGGGAACGTGAGCAGTACTTGAAGATGTACTAAGCTTAATTTAGCGAGGATTGTTGACTAGATTTATGGGGTGGTTTTTGCAGAATTATTGGTGAAAATTATTTTCACCCCATTTTCACCCCATAAAATAGGTAAAAAAATATTATTTGAAAACATCGTTCAGTCGTAAGTTGACTTGTTCGGTGTTTTTCTTTTTTATTTTGTTTGATACATGAGTATATACATCAGCAGTTATTTGGTTACTACCATCCATTAATAAAACTTCATAAGTATGCGTAAGGAATGTATAGGCAAAGACTTTTATTTCTGCCCTTTTGAGGATTCGTTCGAAGGCATCAAATAGAGAAGACTTTGGCATAGGTTCTCCGTCTTTTCTACAGAGTATTAAGTTGAGATCATGTCGAAATACATCTTTCAATATAAGTTTGTTTTGATTTTGAATGATAAGATGAGTCTTTAAAGTATTGATTGTTGTATCGGCCATTCATTGTTTCTCATTTTGCGTATCTTTGTTTCACCGATCAGTTCATCTTCGGCAATAAATATTTGAATTAGAAGCTTTACTTCAATTTCAGCAGAGAGGTTTCCCGAAATCTGGAATATAATTTGAATTCTACCCATATTATATACAAACAAGCCATCCAATAGCCGTCGTGCTTGGTGTAGAAATAATAATGAGGAGGCCAGACTTAAAATATGTTACGTTCTCAAAGCACTAGGAAGCTGAAACGGCAGTGGGGTACGGAGCGTCACTCAACGCCCCTGTCGATTTTTCATGACAAGCCGTCTACTAGGAAAATGGCATATGGCGGCTTAGCAATAATAATGACTATTGGATTCTGGATTGCTTATGTAATATCGACAATTATAAAGGAGTATTTCAAGGGTCCGATTACATATCAGTTCGTGATGGAGTCACTCGGATATCTGTTAATTGTCACACTTCTAACTTTTTCAGCTCTAATGTATCTCATAGCACGACAGGGTGCCTTGCAGCGTTTTAGTAAACATGTACGTATACCTCGTGCTGATATTGATAGGTACTTGGAGAAGAATCAGCCGAAGGTTACTGTATTGATACCGTCTTACGATGAAGAGCCGGAAGTTGTTCGAAAGACCCTGTTATCTGCTGCTCTACAGGAGTATCCCCATATCCGAATTGTTCTCCTTTTGGATGACGCCCCGTACCCGAAAGATCCAGCGGCTTCAGATCGACTCAACGCCACTCGGCAGTTGGTTAAGGAAATCAATGATTTATTTGCTGCCCCCCGTCAGCTATTTGAGTCTAAACTTACAGAATACCTAAGCGAGCTGGAGTCGTCATCGCATATCAGACCAGAGATTACGAAGGAACTGGCTGAACACTATGCCTGGGCGGCGGATTGGTTAGATCAGTTGGTCAATAAGGAAGAGATTGGTGACCATGTTGGGGAATTTTTTGCAGATGAAGTGGTGGGCGGTTTATCAAGTGAGTTGCGCTTGGTTTATAAAGCTTTGCTTGCTTCCTACAATGAAAAGGTAAGTATTCCCGTTAACAGGATCAGTCAACTCTATAAACGTTTGACCTGGATATTTAATACGGAACTGGATATTTTCGAACGGAAAAAATTCGCTTCATTATCTCACGAGCCCAATAAAGCCATGAATCTTAATTCTTATATCGGACTTATGGGTCGCACGTTTGATCAGGTAGAAACACCGGATGGTCCTATACTGGTGCCCGCGACCGAAATTCAGAACGGCAGGAATATTACATTTCCGGATAGCGAATTTGTACTTACATTAGATGCAGATTCCATACTGCGTCCGGGTTATTGTTTACGCTTGGTCTATTTCTTACAGCAACCGGATAATGTACGTGTTGCGGTGGTTCAGACACCGTATTCTTCATTTCGTGGAGCCGCTACCCGCATTGAGCGGATTGCTGGAGCTACAACTGACATCCAACATATTCTACACCAAGGTATGACTTACTATAACGCAACATTCTGGGTCGGAGCCAATGCTATTATACGGAAGTCTGCATTGGAACAAATCAGTGAGACGGAATGGGTGGGTAACTTTGAAATACGAAGGTATATTCAGGACCGCACTGTTATCGAAGATACGGAATCTAGTGTCGATCTAGCCAAACATGATTGGACGCTTATCAACTATCCTGAACGTCTAAGTTACAGTGCAACTCCGCCTGATTTTGGTTCACTTATTGTACAAAGACGTAGATGGGCAAATGGGGGTCTTATCATTTTGCCGAAGCTATGGTCACTGGTTCGAAATCGTAAAAAACAAGGAAACACGGTGTCTAAAACCGAAATATTAATTCGTGTGAATTATCTGGCTTCCATTTCTTGGGCGAGCTTTGGGCTATTATTTATGTTAGCTTACCCCATAGATGGGCGTCTCCTAAGTCCATTAGTAATTTTTGCGGCGTTGCCATACTTCTTAGCGATGTCCAGCGATTTAAAATATTGCAATTATAAACGGAGCGATGTCTTCAGGATTTATGGTTTCAACTTGATACTCTTACCGGTGAATTTAGCTGGTGTGCTTACATCAATACAGCAGGCTCTTAGTGCCCAAAAAATCCCCTTTGCTCGCACACCTAAAATAAAGGACCGTACAGTATCTCCAATGTTGTATGTTATTTCACCACATCTCATTATTGGAATCTCACTGGTTATTTTGTGGCGTGGCATCATGCTGGAAAACTGGGGAAATGCTGCTTTCGCAGCATTCAATGTAATTACAGCCACATGGGCTGTAGTGGAATTTATTGGTATCAAAAATTCAGTTGTTGACGTATGGCTCGGCATCAAAAATTGGTTATACGTTCCGGTAAAGAAAAAACAGAAAAATCAGGAGAAGGAGCATGCACAAAGTCTTGACTGGCAAGCAATTCTTTATCACGGCGATGCCGGGATGCGACTGTCTAATAATGCCTCCAATCAGAGTACATTGACTACATTAACACCACACGTAGAAGAAAAAGAAGTGGTGCACTCATGACCAGAGTCACGAAGATACAAGTAGAGGAACGGAGATTATCACTATTTCGTTTGACAATTCTATGTATGATTATTGCTGGTCTTTTCACCGGTGGTTTCCTCGGTGCAACTGGCAAGATAGGGAATTTGTGGGTTTCTCGGGCTGCAGCGCAGAATCAATGGTTTGCACCATATGTAGACGTAACTGCTACCCCAATGTTTATGTTTCAGAATCTAGGGTCCACCGAACATAAGGACGCTGTTTTGGCATTCATTGTTTCTGATCCGACAAATCCTTGTGCACCCTCCTGGGGCGGGGCTTACACATTGAATCAAGCTAGCGAAACTCTCGATTTAGATCGGCGCATTGCTCGCTTACATCAACAAGGGGGGAGTGTAGCCGTTTCCTTCGGCGGTGTAAAAAACAATGAACTGGCAGTAGGGTGTACATCCACGGATGAACTCTTATCCGCATATCAATCAGTTATTGACAGATATAATTTGACTACAATAGACTTGGATCTTGAAAATTCTGGACTTACAGATACTGCTGCTGGCAACCGTCGTGCTGAGGTAATTGCTAAACTACAGTCAGAAAGACGGGCAGTTGGCAAGCAACTGGCGGTATGGGTGACACTACCTGTCTCACCCCAAGGATTGAGTCAGGATGGCACGAATGCTGTTGAACAACTGCTTGAGAATGGCGTAGATTTAGCGGGAGTAAACGTGATGACGATGGATTACGGTTCAAGTCTATCGTCTGATCAAACGATGCTGACTGCTTCAGAAAACGCTTTAATACAGACTCAACGACAATTGAAGATACTTTACAAACGGGTAGGTATCCACTTAAGTGATAAAACCTTATGGTCGAAGATTGGTGCAACGCCGATGATCGGCCAAAACGATTTTAGAAACGAAGTCTTTACCTTGAATGACGCTCAAGCCCTAAACGAATTTGCTCATTCCCGTGGTGTTGGCCGAATGTCCATGTGGTCGGTTAATCGAGATATTATGTGCGGAAGTAATTATGTTGACGTCGGTATAGTTTCAGACGCCTGTAGTGGCGTGGAACAAACGCAGTTCGGCTTTTCTGATTTGCTAGGTATGAATTTTAAGGGGGATATTGTTACGAGTGCTGGTCTCATAACAACGTCCGATCAAGTGTCAGCCAGTGAACAGGAACCTGATAACCCGGAAACAAGTCCCTACCAGATATGGTCACCAACGGTCATGTACCTTGAAGGTGACAAAGTCGTTCGGCACCATAACGTCTACGAGGCTAAGTGGTGGACAAAGGGTGATGTTCCTGACAATCCGGTTCTTCAGTCATGGGAAACGCCATGGAATCTCATAGGCCCCGTTATGCCTGGTGAAAAACCAATTCCACAGCCTACATTACCGAAAGATGTCTATCCTTCCTGGTTAGAAACGGCTAAATATGAAGCCGGTCAGCGGGTCATCTTCGAAGAAGTGCCCTATCAAGCCAAATGGATGAGTCAGGGGGAAAGCCCCGCATCAGCGTTATCCGATTCTGATAGCTCAGCATGGGCGCCACTCACACAGGCACAGATAAACGCTGTATTATCAAAACTGGAGGGAAAGGAATAGCATTTAACATTTCTCTCTTAATTAATTAACAATTCCAACAATCTGATTTGGAGAACTTGTTGATTGTGCTGCTAACGCGTAATTCGGTGTTTTAGTTAAGTAAGACCATCAATTTGATCTGCCCCGTAAATGTTAGACACCAACTAACATTTACGGGGTGTTTTTATGTTATTTGTCTGAAGCAAATACAAAGAGTTTTTTTCTTGAATGTTGTATATTGATTACTGAGGAGTGATGAGCTTGACTAACGAAGAAATAAATAAAATATCGGATATTTTGTTACAAAGTCTGTATGATTATCATTTTGCTAATAATGGCGTGAGCTATGTATTACCTAAAGCTATGGTAAATACTGACCTTAATAGTAAACAAGCGATTGAATACCTGATCAAAATGGAATATGCAGTGGATAGCGGGCAGGGTTCAGATAACCTAGTTTTAGGGATCACTGCTAAAGGTATGGAGTATCTTAAAAACAAATAAGATTCACCATTGGTAAGTCCAAGTTGTTAAATCGAACCGATTAATAAGGTAAATAAAGCATCGTTCAGTTGTTGACTGGAACGGTGTTTTTTTATGTATAGAAAAAATGAGTAGTGTATAGACGTCTAACTTATTTAATAAGAAAAAATAGAGGGGAATTGGTAACTGAAGTCGAAGTAGTAATGCTTAAAGCTTAAATGAGGTGAGCCGTTTTTATGGAATTTATAATAGATAGTGCATGTTTTAACAAGGCAATTTCAGAAGTGAATAGAGCAGTTTCTTTAAAAACACAGTTCCCTATTCTCTCAGGAATTAAGATAACTGTTGATCACAATCACTTAACTCTTGTTGGAAGCAATTCTGATATTATTATCGAAAAAGTTATTCCTGTATGGAAAGATGAACTGGAAGTTTTGGAAGTCTGTCATACAGGTAGTATTGTAGTTTCAGCCCAACTTCTAAGTGAAATTTTAAAGAAGCTACCTGGAAAAATACATATAAAAGTAAATGAAGAAAAGCACGTTACCATTCAAGCGAATGAAATTGTAACTACTCTATATGGATTCAACGCAGATGAATATCCTAGTCTTCCACAAATGGAGGAGACTGAATCCATAAAAATTCTGAGTGATGAGTTGGTAGAAATTATTAAACAAACAGTGTATGCAGCCTCGAAGAATGAATCTAGACCTGTCTTAACAGGAGTTAATATGTCTTTCTATCAAAACCGGCTCACGTGTATTGCAACAAATTCACAGCGTTTGGCTTTAAGGGAGCTTACCACAAATTCATTTATTAATGGTTCTTTCAATGTTCCAGCCACAAGTTTAATTGAGCTATCCAATCTAATTAACAAGGAATCTAGTGTAATAAACATATTTGTGACAGAAAGGTACATAGTATTTAAGTCAAATACCATCTCCCTCTTTTCTAAACTAATTGATGGAAATTATCCTAACATATCCGGCCTACTATCAAATAATTTCAGGACAACCATTATACTTAATACAGTTCAGCTATTAAAAGCAATAGATAGAGCTTGTCTTTTTGCAAGTGAATGGAAAAATAACAATGTACAGCTAGAAATTAACGATGGTGCTAAAATCAAAATCTCCTCTAATTCTACAGAAATAGGGAAGATTGAAGAAACACTAAGTATTAAAGCAATCACTGGGGACAATAATCTAACTATTTCACTTGATGCGATTTTTTTGTTGGATGCTTTAAAGAAAATAAAAGATGAAGAGATAAAAGTTAGTTTTAACGGATCAATGAGCCCAATTTTAATTGAGTCTATTGAACAGTCCTCTTATCTTCAACTCATTTCCCCGGTCCGTTCTTATTAAGAAACAAATAACTAGTATAGAAATCAAAAAACGTGAAATCAGCAACTTGATTTCACGTTTTACGGGTCCTTATTTATTCAAAAACGAGCTTTCAAAGAAATCTAGAAGGTGCTCTAAAGTTATAGGGTCGCTGTAGGTAGAAGCCTTTGTATTGATTTCATATACTTGACTATTCTTAACTGCAGGGATGTTTTTCCATAGATCTGTTTCTAGGAAAGAGTTATCTACGTCTGGATTTTTGCTTAAAATTACATAATCACCTGCGTATTCTGGAAGTAGTTCAGTTGAAATAACATAGATCCCAGATTCAAGAGCTGTATCCTTTACCTTTTCGGGCATATTCAACCCCATTGCTTGGTACAAGATTTCTGTTCCACGTGCATAATTATTTCCAAACACATAAAACTCCTTGTTTCCACTTTCAATCACAGAAACTGTTGCATCTTCACCGATTTTAGCGCGAATAGCCTCGCCAATCGATTCAGCGCGTGATTTGAAATCCTCTATCCATTCTTTCGCTTCTTTTTCTTTGTTCAGAAGCTTCCCAATTTCAAGCTGCTGTTCTAAGTAATCTAGTTTTCCCCACGTAAAAACAACTGTAGGGGCAATTTCATTTAACTTTTCAATGTTATTCATATGAGAACCTGCAATTATCAAATCTGGATCAAGTTCGATGATTTTTTCTAAGTTCTCCTCGGTTACAACTTCCACCCCGTCTAATCGTTCTTCAAAAAGAGGGTTCATCTTTGTCCAATCATCAATTCCAACTACATTTGCCTCTAATGCCAAAGCATTTGGCCCGTTTGTAAGAGTAATTATTCTTTGTGGATCTGCCGGAACCTCGATAGGGCCAGTTTCTGATTGGTATGTAATCGTATCTGATTTTGTTTCTTCTTTTCCTTGCTCCTTATTTGTTTCCTTGTCTCCACATGCAGCAAGGATAAGTACAAAGAACAGTAAGGATATCATAAATAGCTTTTTCATCATTTAAACTCCTTCTTCATCATTAAAATTTGAAATAAATTGAAGATTAATTAGTAATGATAATCATTTTCAATTAACTCTATTAAATGTTAATTCTATTAGTTTAAAATGTCAATGGAATAATTGTTTGGATGCGTATCATTTATAAATTATATGGTCCCACAAATCAAGTGAGTCTAAGATTGGTTAAAAGATAAACCTAGTTATGACTAATTTGATTCATGTATAAAAGCATTAATTGCGGTGAAAATCATGTTTTATACGAATGAATCAGTAAACGAGCATATTATATATTTTTCTTTTTTTAGGGCAAGCTATTCATGTGGAATAATGGAGGAGGAATCAAAATGGAAATACTTTTAAATAGGCTGCACGAAGGAATTGAATATCTTACTTCACAAGGCAAGCAAGTTACTTTAATCAGAATGAATCCTGACATTTTTGAGTCTTTGACACAAGATGAGCTTTCGAATGTTGAAACGACTATTAACGCAGCAACTGTATTTGGTGTACCTCTGGAAGCAGATGAAAATGTGGAAAAGTATGAGTTTATCATATCAAGACCACTAAATTAATTATAATTGAAATGCAAATAGGGGATCTCAGTCCAGAGAAATGCCCCTATTTTTTTAAGTATTATAAAGCTAACCTTTCTAAATTATTTATCGTTTGTTGAATGCCTTCCTCGATGCTATTGTCTAAGTCCTTTTCATATACATAAAAGATTAAAACATTTTTCACTTCGTAAACACCATGAGATACAGTATTCATACTTTCTGTTTGTTTCTGAAAATCTTTAAGACCTTTTTTTCTATTTTCTTCAGAGTCGAAAATATAGATCAATAATGATTTGTCCTGTAGCGTATAATTGTTTGGCTTTATACCATTCAGCTTATTATTAAAAATCTTATCCGTAGATTTCCTTGTCTCTTCTACATCAAGATGTTGATTTTCTAGTGAAACAATCACATCATTTAAAGTAATGTTTGCAGCTTGAACTTGGCATGCAGTTAACACCAAGACGAAGATTAAGATTATACAAACTCTCCTCATGTTAAAACTCCTTTTCACAAGCTTTTGTAAACGTACTTCAACATCCAAAATCCTATCTAGCTGAATATGTATTCCACATATATTTCCAAAAACCTTCTTCTCGCAGTTACAATAGAGTATATGAAAAAAAGACAGAGAACATCACGTTGTTCCATTTAGTTCTTCCAGAAGGTGATATTAAATGAATTCAATAGTGATGCATTGGGCTGTTCAGTTATGAAGAAACAACTAAAAAATTTAAAAACTGTGAAGGTGAAATCATTTGGACCTTGAATAGTAATAATAGAATGGGTGCAAAGCAATTGTTAGTTTTTGCAGAAAGGCTGTTTTTTTTTATAGAAATTTTCCAAAAACAAGTTAGAACTTCTGTGACTGCATATTTACTCGAACTATAAAAATGACTTTTGACCTGAATACGATGAAAATGATCTGACTCTTAGTTGGGAAGCAGTAGATGCAGGTGAATACAATATAACTTATGAGAAGTTTGTATCTTCAATGATGGTGATTTATTTGGCGGGCATAGAATTCATGCAACGTTATCAATTGATTTAAAATTCTAGAGGCCTATTTAAACTAAATCGAAAAGGGTGAATGTATGGGGAAACCTAATGAGGAAAAGAAGAGTAAAATTGAAACGGATGACGCGTGGAATCGGGCTCTGTATGGTAGCCCTACCATCGGAGGGATGGTAGTAGTAGGAATCATTTTGATAGTCATTATTATCAATATTTTTAAAAATTAATAAGTTATAGCTAATAGTTTTGTCTTATTACCCTGATAATTATTTTCCTTATGGGCACAATAGTAGGAAAATAATAAAGGTGTGAATAGGATGAAAAAAGCAGTATTCCTAGACCGAGATGGTGTTATAAACGAAGTGTTGTCTAACCGAGTAAAGTTTGTGAATAAGCCAAAAGATTTGTATTTTCTTCCTGGTGTACCAGAGGCTATAAAAAAATTAAATACTGTCTTCGATTATATATTTGTCGTGACGAATCAAGGCGGCGTTGGTTTAGGTTACATGCAGGAGCAACAATTAATACAAATTCATGACCATATGGCGAAAGCTTTAAAGAAAATGGGGGCAGTTATTCATGAGGTAGTCTATTGCCCACATAAGCCAAAGGAAGGCTGTTCCTGTAGAAAGCCTAATAGTAAATTAATTGAGGATCTTGCTAAAAAATACGACATAATATTAGCTGAGTCTTATATGGTGGGAGATACCGATACGGATATAATAGCAGGAAAAAAAGCTGGTACGAAGTGTGTATTTCTTGGGAAAAGGGATCCGCTAGCTGATGCCATCTTTCCAGACTTAGCAACAGCAGCTGGATGGATCATTAAAGATAGTCTTAAAGGTAAGTGAGATGTATACACCTAGTTAAGCCCAGTGGTAATATGTCAAGCGAAAAAAAGAAATGAATTGGAAATTACTTAAGTGATACTTTCCAAATGAACACTTTTTGCGCATACCAAATAAACCTCTCATTTTTCTGCTTTTAAAAAAG
>NZ_JAMAWN010000035.1:0-22163 GCF_023713305.1 Psychrobacillus sp. MER TA 171
CACCCGGACTGAGCGCAGCGAGGGAGAAGGCTTGCCGGGCCGCCCCCTGGAAAGCATCCGCTCGGAACGGAAAGACATGGATTCAGAAAATAGTAGAAGATGAACAGAACCTGCATTCATACTCTACATCTAAACGTTTTAAAGGCACTTTTTCAGTGCCCTCAGCAAAGCGACGAGGAGATTGAAGCCGTGCCCCCGGAAAGCGTCCGCCATAACGGAAAACAACTAGATTTTATTTTGAGATCTTTAAATTTTTCGTGTTTTCCATAAGAATAGCAGTAATTATGAAATTGATTCTGCATTATTAACAATCTCTACATTTTAACATAGCCTAAAATTTAAAAGGCCTTTCATCTCCCTAAAGAGACGAAAAGCCTTTTCTTAGTATAATTTTCTGTTTAAAGTTGGAATGATTTGGATTGGGTTTCACAAATCTTCCAGCCCATCTCATACTCATTTAACTAAGTGTCCTAGCATTACTGTGAAGTAAGCTTTAAGTAAATTGTACTTTCTTTTTTCAATTAATTCAACCGTCTAATCGGACTATGTTGTAATTAATTCACTCAAAAGTTATTTTAATATGATATTTCTAAATCTTGATGCAGCTTTTGTTCGCTTTGTTCCCACATTTGAGGATTGTGAGATTGTAAAAATTCCTTCAAGATTTCTTTTGAACGATCGTCCATAAAATCAACTAAAATTTGACGCTTCATAGACTTATCCATTCGATTGACATGGTCAGCTAAAATCTTATAACCACGTCGCTTCTCTCGATTTACTACCATCTCACAGGCAGCTACGCCGGCGTAATAAGGACCATCCTGTTTGTAATCGATTGTTACCCAAACTAACCAATATGGCTTCCCTCCAGCAGAATCTTCCCGATTGGTAGTAAATTTAATACCTCTTTCCGTATCGCTTCTTGCATGCATTGCCCCAATTTCAACTTTGGCAGTGCCTTCTTCTATATCGATAATGACTGGAGAAACGTTCTCAAGTGAAAGAGAACCGATCCCATATCCCTTGTGACCATCAGTTGGATCGTTTTTAATAATGGTAAATCCTACTTTTTGTTTCGGTTTTTCTTCATTTGTCATGCGTATGCTCCTTTTCTTCTGTTATGATGTTAAGTATACTGATTATTTCTACAAAGGAGGTAACAAAATGCCATATGTAACAGTAAAAATGTTAGAAGGCCGTTCAGATGAACAAAAAAGAGAGCTAGTGGAAAAGGTTACTGCAGTAGTTGCAGAAACGACTAAAGCTCCAGTTGAGAATGTTGTCGTATTTATCGAAGAAATGCCTAAAAACCACTATGCGGTAGCTGGAACACTTCTTAGCGATAAATAAAGTAAACCAAAGCTATTCCTAGTGAATAGCTTTTTCATTCATCAAGTTCATCACAAACGAAAAAGCTTCCTCGATTTCCTCATCACTGTAATTCAACTTTCCTTTTACAACACGTACCTTTTCAATTTGTTCTTCCTTTGGAAAGTTCTCA
Organism: Psychrobacillus sp. MER TA 171; assembly: GCF_023713305.1. Lineage (NCBI taxonomy): Bacteria > Bacillati > Bacillota > Bacilli > Caryophanales > Bacillaceae > Psychrobacillus > Psychrobacillus sp. MER TA 171. The sequence goes on from NZ_JAMAWN010000035.1 coordinate 1,502, forward strand.
AAATAAAGCAATGTAGATACTAGCTCTAAAAACCGTGAGCTTTTCTCCTTCATTTGTTTAATGCAGGAATTTAATGCGGCACTAGGTTCTGCGATCTGAGCCATTTGAGTAAAGTGTTCCCCTGCATCGGTCATTTGATATTTATATTGGACGTAAGAGCCTTTATCCTGACGCTCCTCTTGCAAAAATCCCATATTACAAAGTTCCTCTATACGTAAGGTTAGCTCTTCAGAGTATGGGCCATATATATGGAAATCATATTTCTCTTTATATGGAAATTGTAGTTTCTTTGCGATATAGACCATTTTTTGTAATTTTTTTCTTCCCGTGATCCCGTCTGCTGCTCCGATAAATTGTACAATTTTTGCATGTTCCTCTAACAATACAAACCCACCTCTATTTTAGTAAATCAAGTATTTGTTTCTTCAAAGCCTTCTTCTTGCCGTCTGCAGTCAAAAAGTCCTCTGGAAAGTATAATTTATGATCTGTTCGTCGCTTACCTGAAATAGCTTCTACCACTTCCGATTGGCGAGAAAGTTCACGTATTTCCCCATTTGGCATTTGCAGGTGTATTGGGATACGCTCTCCCTCTTCTCCTGGTCTATAAAAATCGTAAGGCAAGTCTGATGACGAATCAAACACCAAATAATATTCTGGATCAATTCCAACTCGCTTAAAAAGCTGCTCTAATTCCTTCATTTTCACATAGTCTTTTGCCAAGTCAAATTCAATATATTGAAATAGCTTACGGTTAACAAAACGATTACATAAATCAGACAAAATGGCATCCTTTTCATTCATCCACAGCTGAAAATACGTTAACAATACCCCTTCATCTAATGCCAAATAATCATTTAGAGTAAAGGTCTTGTCAAAAAACCGAACAAAATGAGTAGGCTGCTGCTCGAAGGCATATCCGTTTTCACTCAAAGCTTTTGCTCTATGCAAAATTTTCGTAAGAATGACTTCTGCACTTCGTGAAACTGGGTGGAAGTATACTTGCCAATACATTTGGTAGCGGCTCATAATATAATCCTCTACCGCATGCATCCCAGTAGATTTAATAACTACCTGGTCATCGAGCGGTCTCATCACTCGTAAAATGCGTTCCATATCAAAATGACCATAGCTTACCCCAGTAAAATAAGCATCTCTTTGTAAATAATCCATACGGTCTGCATCTATTTGGCTTGAAATAAGACTTACCACTTGCTTGTTAGGATAAGTTTTCCCTATTACATCGGCAACTTTTTGAGGAAAATCAGGACTGACTCTTTTAAGTACCTCATTAACCTCTGTATCTCCAAGTAAGATTTGCTTTGTAAATTCCTCATGATCCAATCCAAATACATTTTCAAAGGCGTGAGAAAATGGTCCATGTCCCAAATCGTGTAGCAATGCTGCACATAATACTACCAGTCTTTCAGAAGGGTCCCATTCTGGTCTTCCTTCAAAACTATCATCTACGATTCGACGGACGATTTCATATACACCTAACGAGTGATTAAATCTGCTATGTTCTGCCCCATGAAAGACTAGATAAGTAGTACCCAGCTGTTTAATGCGACGAAGCCGTTGAAATTCTTTTGCCCCAATCACGTCCCAAATCACTTGATCTCGAACATGTATATAACGATGGACTGGATCCTTAAATACTTTTTCTTCTGCTAGCTTTTGCGTAGCATAGCTCATATCTCACCCTCCATGTCTCTTAAAAATGTAGCTCACTTCCTATTAACTATAAAGTATAAAGAAAAAAGCCGCTTATGGAAAGGCGGCAATAGTTCGTTACATATAGGATAACCTTCTTGCAAGGAATGTCTATTATTATGATTCCAGCTTGGCGCGTACTTTCTCCATTAATTCGTCCTCAGTTAAAGCTGCCACTGGACGATTATTTATAAAAGCAAACGTCTTTTTACGCCCTGGACCGCAGTAGGACTGACATTCTTTAATCTCAACCTCTGCCTCTGGATCGATTGCTTTTAGCTTTGGAATTAATGTTTTTAAATTAACGGCCTGACACTCATCGCAAACTCGAAAATGGTTTGCCATAGTACACAACCCTTTCTATAAATAGATATTGTCTACACGTCATTGTATCTTAAAGTTTATATTGCTATCAAGTGTAAATTACGTGAATAAAAGAGCGATATGTTGTCCATGATGTTAATAGAACAACGAAACTATGAACATGGTAGGAGGACAAACATGGTAAAAATCAGACAAGACGCATGGATGAGAGAAAACGATGAATTGTTAGCTGAATTGGTGTTAAGACACGTTCGCGAAGGTAGCACCCAGTTAAACGCTTTTGAGGAAGCTGGTGACGAGTTAAACCGTACTGCAGCTGCTTGTGGATTTAGATGGAATGCAGTAGTTCGCCATCAATATGAAACAGAGCTAAAAGAAGCAAAGAAAGAACGCAAAGAAAAGCTTCGTATTTTAGGAAAAGATTACAGACGTAGAGGAAATGGAATCTACCTAGCGAAACCTCAGGAAGAGGGAGAACGCACTCAATCTATTCCGGTTTCTGCATTATCGATAGATATAATCATTGCTTATCTAGTACGACTGCAGCATAGTGATTCAGATATTTCTAGATATCGTCATATGGCAACGATCTCAAATGAAAAGATTCGTAAGTTAGAAAGCGAGCTTGCCAAACTCGAAAAAGAAAATGCTGCTATTAAACAAGATTACGAGCAATTCGTACAAATCATGAACCGTGCCCGTCGACTAGTAACATTAAACGACGAAGAAATGCCAGCAGTGCCAGTATTTCAAATGGAGAAAAACGGAAACCTAGTAACAAAAGAACCACCAACCGTTTAATGGATTGGTGGTTTTTTTCTGATTATATCAGCATTTCGTTGCAGTTAGATAGACATACTCAATGTGCGCAATAAAACTTTTTTATGCGTATGGGTTGGTTATCCTTCTAGCATTTTTTGATTTCGTTTTAGTACTCTTTCTAAGTAGAATCGATAAAGTTCCGCTTCTTCCTGCATAAGTGATTGAGAGACCACTTGCTCGGACCTCTGATGCAGTAGTTGTTGAATTCGAATGACTACATCCTGCACTGTAAAGGTCGCTTGCAGCAGCTCATTAAGTGAAGCCATGACCTCAGGTTTTATACTAGGGTAACTAAACTTAGTATCCTCTCCCTGAACCCCTACTTCATAAAATCCTTGAATAAGGCGGGCTCTTTCGCTTCCGCTTCCTTCAACGCAAAGGTACACCTGGACAGCTATGCCTTGTCTCAATCTTCGTTGAGAGATCCCAGCAAATTTTTTGCCTCCAATACTTAAATCATAGGATCCGGGACAATATGAGCCTACTATTTCATAAGCTTCTATTTTCCCCTGAGCCTCTGGGAAAAGTTGCTGGACAAAAGCCAACATAACCTCGTAGCCAGTAGGTATGTCTATGGAATTTTCCTTTTCAGACAACACGATTGATATATTTAGGACACCCTCATCTAATACAACCGCAAGTCCTCCTGAATTTCGAACGATAGGATTGTAGCCTCGCGTACGTAAGAAATCTTGAGCCTCTTCTACAAAAGGTAATCTATGATCCTGAATCCCCATTACTACTGTTTGATCATGTACCCACGTTCTTACGGTTGCTGGGGACTGCCCCTGACCGACTACATGACAAAGTAAATCGTCAGCTGCAAAGGATTCCAATGCAGAGCGGCTTTTTCCGCTAAGTGACTGATCCCAAAAACGCCATGTTTGTTGCTCCAATAAAACATCTATTTCTGACATCCCTATTCTCCTTAATCTAGTGCTTGAGCTGCTGTAATATAAGCAAGCTTGTATACATCCTCTGCATTGCAGCCTCGTGATAAGTCATTTACTGGGGCATTCAATCCCTGCAGTATCGGCCCAATTGCTTCAAATCCTCCAAGACGCTCTGCTATTTTATATCCTATATTGCCTGACTCCAACGAAGGAAAAACAAAAACATTTGCATCTCCTCTCACTGTGGCACCTGGTGCTTTTTTATCCGCAATGGACGGAACAATACTTGCATCGAATTGAAGCTCTCCTTCTATCACTAGCTGAGGTGCGCGTTCTCTTGCAAGCCTTGTTGCTTGGACGACTTTGTCCGTCTCCTCCGATTTTGCGGAACCTTTAGTAGAAAAAGATAGCATTGCCACCTTTGGCTCTATACCAAATGCAGCAGCTGTCTTAGCTCCCTCCACTGCAATTTCTGCTAAGTCATCACTTGTCGGAGCAATTGTAATGGCACAGTCGGCAAAAATATAGCGTGTATCATTCTTTACCATTAGAAATGCCCCACTAGTCTTAGTAATTCCAGGCTTTGTTTTGATAATTTGTAAGGCCGGTCGCACAGTTTCTGCCGTTGTATGTGCTGCTCCACTTACTAGCCCGTCCGCTTTTTTTGTATAAACAAGCATTGTGCCAAAATAGTTAACATCCTTTAAGATTTCTCTTGCCTCTTCTATAGTCACTTTACCGTTGCGTCTTTCCACAAAAGCATTTACTAGTTCGTCCATATGTTCGTAGGTTGCGGGGTTCAACACCTGTAAGCCACTTGGAATATCTCTCTCATTTCCTATGACAATAGGCTGAATTACTCCCTCTTCCTGCAATTTTAATGCTGCCTCAATTATTCTTGGATCGTTTCCCTCTGGTAATATAATGGTTACATTTTTACTTTGCAGCTTGCCTTTTATTTCTGTAAATAAATCAGCCATAATAACGCCCCCATCAGGATATATTTGTACATTAAGCATACACGAGTTTGTCACAGATTGTCATGTAAAAGTGGGGCTAAAAGGGGAATTCTAAAAGCTGGTATGGTAAACTAAATATGCGAAATATTTATTAAAGGGAGTGTCTTATACAATGAATGAAGCAGCTATTACATTAGATGGTTGGTACGTTTTACATGATTTCCGCCAAATGGATTGGGCATCATGGAAACAAGTAGATCCTGAACTTCGTAAACAAGCAACAGATGAGTTCGTTGCCTTTTTAGATGAATTACAACAAGCAGACGATGCAAAAACTGGAGCTCACGCTTTCTATACTATTGTGGGCCAAAAAGCAGACTTTATGTTAATGACGTTACGTCCAACTATGGATGAATTGCAAGAGCTAGAAGCGAGATTCAACAAGTTAACAATCGCTGACTTTACGATTCCTGCATATTCATACGTATCAGTAGTAGAATTATCTAACTACCTGTCTGGTGAGTCAAATGAAGATCCATATCAAAATCCACATGTGCGCTCACGTCTATATCCACAGCTTCAACGCTCTCAATACGTTTGCTTCTACCCAATGGACAAGCGTCGTGATGGTAACGATAACTGGTATATGCTTCCTATGGAGCAACGCAAAGAGTTAATGCGTAGCCATGGAATGATCGGTCGCAGCTATGCAGGAAAAGTGAAACAGATTATCTCAGGATCAGTCGGCTTTGACGATTTTGAATGGGGAGTAACTTTATTCTCAGATGATGTACTTCAATTTAAAAAATTAGTATATGAAATGCGCTTTGATGAAGTAAGCGCTCGCTATGGCGAGTTCGGTTCGTTCTTCGTTGGTACAATTTTAGAAGGCGAAAAACGCTCTACATTTTTCAATCTTTAATATGAATATATATAAGGCTGCCTTTTGGTAGTCTCAGACTGTAGCACAAACCCCATGAATTTTGGTGTTTGCCTACAGTCTTTTTCTTAAGATGGAGATAAAGCTTGTTAATGCCGCTTCGAGCGGACGCTTTCTTACCCTCAGTCAAGTATTTTTATCTTTATTACTTGGGTTTAGGTATTTTGTTTGGTTTGGGAGGGGTACCCCTCCCAAACCAAACAAAATTTTCGCATACTAAATAGACCTAGCTAAATCGCTTTTTTTCACTAGGCCAAATGTGGTATAGTCAACCTAACGGTTACAAATTGGTCGTAGCCTTTTCGTAATCGTACATTAAGTCGTGTTGGATGAGGTGGAATAGCATCTTCAAAAACTTATTCACACACGCGATACTCGCAACCTTATGAGGCTTTCTCTGGGGTTGCGTTTTTAATTTGTCATAGTAATCTACCAGGTGGTTCCTTTTCTTTTTCCTCCACGAAAGCATCGTCTGGATCATATAGAATAAGATCCTTCGCAGGTTTTTGTTTCCCCGCTTATTGATCTTGTCTTTCTTGTATATGGTCCCTGATTGATATCTCATCATGTCTATCCCGACGTAGGCGTTTAATTGCTTATGGTTGTGAAAGCGGCTGATATCACCCAGTTCGCCGATGATCCTACCAGCTGTTACTTTCCCGACTCCCGGGATAGAAAGCAGGATTTGATATTCTTTTCGGTCTTTCGAAAGCTCTTCCATCTGTTTGACCAACCGCGCTTTCTTCGCCTTTAGTTCCATAATTCGCTTGGCGTAATCCCGTAACTGCTCGCATCGCACATCCTTACGGCTGATTGCCGGATAGGAGTTCTTTGCCAACTCTATCAAGACCAGACTCTTTTCCTCTGCTTGTCTGACCGAGATATTTTTTCCTGTACTTTTCTTTAGGCGATTGCGCAGAACCGTCTTAGAACAATCCAGTACCTCATCGGGGTGTGGATATGCTTGTAAAATATTCAGGAAAAGAACGGAGCTAGTCGAACAAAAGCTTTCTAGTTCTGAAAAACTAAGTTGTAAAATAGCATGCATCCGGTTGAACACATGCTCTTTTTCCGCACTCACCTCTTCATAGTAACGAGTGAGGGCACGCATCTGGTCATAATAATCATCCGCAGAATGATGCGTCTCTCTCCGTTCCTCCTTGAAGTGGGATTTTGCCAATTCATGAGCATCCCCTTTGTCCGTCTTTTGTCTACGCATCTTAGCCATCTGGGTTTTGGCCTCCAAGGGATTGATACAGCAATAGGCGTACGAACGATCTTGTAGAAATCTTTCAAGCGCCTTCGAGTACGACCCGGTTGCCTCGAAAACAATTTGCGGTGCCTGGGCACCTTGAACGGTTAGATCACGGAGAATCCCATCTAATTCCTCAAAAGAAGAACGGTTGTGCAGAATTTCCCCTTCAAACTTACACTGTTTGCTTTGGTTGTAGACCACCATCATGCTTTTTCCCTTACTGACATCAAGCGCAACCACGTGTGTCATTTATTTTCCTCCTTTGATTTAGCCATAGAAGTCTTCACATCGCCCTAACGATTCCCATTTCTTACACGGTCTCTAAGGATCCAACATACTAAACTGATTCTAATAGGGTTGTGAAGTTAGCCGGTTTCCGATACGGATTCATAGATCCCAGCGTCCGCACGGCTTTTCCTCACTTCTACTATAAAAAAATAGTAGCACAAACCATGGCCTTTGGTTTGTACTACTAATGTTAGTATGTTTCCGCGGGCACGGCTTCAGCCGCTAGAGTCGCCACTCTGCGCTCCAATCTCAATAATGTTTCTTATTAAATGACGGAGAGGCAAACCGTGGGCTACTCAGTCCATATCACAGACTTAACCTGGATTACCCGGAAAAGGGGAAGAAATCGAAATTGTTTCTACACCTTTTGTCTACAATCTGAGACTGCCTTTGGGTAGTCTTTTTTATATGCAAAATTTGTCATGATAGGTCATTTCTTAACATAGTTTAATGTAGGAGGTGATGCATTGGCGGTAGTTCGTGCGACTTCGAAAGACATCGATCTACTAGCAAGGCTAATGCGAGCAGAAGCAGAGGGCGAAGGCGAACTAGGAATGCTAATGGTTGGTAATGTAGGTGTAAATCGAGTTCGTACAGCTTGTTTAGATTTTACAGATATACGAAACCTCGAGCAAATGGTTTTTCAACGTCCCGGTGGCTTTGAGGCAACTACTAAGCCCTACTTTTACCAGCGTGCAAGAGATAGTGATCTAAAACTAGCACAACGTGTAGTTAACGGTGAGCGTTTTCATCCTGCTACCAGATCATTATGGTTTTTTGATCCAGGCGAGAGTACTCCATGTCCTGCACAATGGTATGGTCAATGGAATACCGGACGCTTTAAAGCACACTGTTTCTTTTCGCCTACCGAAGAAGAATGTCCAGAGATTTAAAAAAAGAGAGGATGTATAAATGGTTCAGTATTATTGGTATCCAGGTGGCTATCCAAACCAACAGTACTCGCAAGGGCAACAGGTTCCGGGGCAACAACCGCCCCAACAGCAATATACTCCTGGGATCCAAATACCTGCCGGTGGACGGTCAGCAGAAGAATCCTATGTGGAGAACATTTTAAGAGCCAACAAAGGAAAATTAGGAACTTTTTATTTTACTTTTGAAAACAATGCAACACGAAACAATGTAGTCCTGAACGGATATGTAGAGGCTGCTGGACGCGATCATGTGATTATTAGTGATCAAAATGGGAAACGATACTTAATGTTAATGATTTACTTTGATTATGCGACGTTCGATGAAGAAATAAATTACTATTAACCATAGGCAAGGCTTATTCTTTAAGGAGTAAGCCTTTTTCCTGTTACGCTAGCACTGTTCCCAGAAACTCTGCTTCCTCTTCAAACATATTAATGCAGATTTTTTCCACAATGTATCATTAGACTGAACAAAGTAAAACCTGAATGGATTTTTTTCCAATTTCACGTTTTTAAATTATAGACTAGTTATGTCCCAAGTCTATTTTAATTTGACATGTTTTTTACTAAATGGCTAAGAGTTCAAGTAATACGATGCTCCTAAATAGCTAGTTCCTATCATTCTCATTCTTTTTATGATTACTTATCGTACGTTTAAGACTTTCTTTTTGCCTTTTAGCTATTTCACTAGGTGTCATATTTAAAAAAGCGTTAACATTTTTAATATCTTTATTTTCTTGTATGTTATATCGACTATCATTATTGGCCGCCACGAACGAACCCCATCCAGAGTAAGTAGTGCCAATACCAGAAGAGTTGTATTCAAATTCTATTTGAATATTTCCGATTTTTTCAATTTGCTTCATATACTTTTTATGGTTTACACCCATGTACCAAGCATAGCCATATACTTTTGCATCAAGTATTTCTGAGATAGTGAGTTTTTCGTTGTTATTCATAAACGCTTTTACAATAAAATTTGTTCCGAACTGATCGCTACCCTTAAGATTTTCTAAAACTACTGCTCCAGAGTAGCTCCCGTCATCTAATAAGATAGATAGTACATCTCCTTTTTCAAAAAGAGCAGGTTTAAATCTTACCTGTTTAGGTTTTTTAGGTTTCTCTTTGGGAGTAGATAATTTGGTTAGAAATGATAAAAGTGCTTTTTCTCGCTTTTTTATGTCTTGGTTGGAAGCTCCAAGTTCTCTCCAACATTTTATATCGCTACCGCTTTCTATGATTTCCTTAATCTTTTTATAAAGTTTATCATTTTGCATGCCGCATTCCCAAGCTGCAAACCCTGCTGCAAAATATAGATTGTGCAAAGAATCCTCGTCTTCTTTAAACTCATTTTCATACGTTTCGATAACTTTATATATTACAGTTTCAATAGGTACCCCCTTATTAAATTCGTCCATTATGTCCTCATATATATCTGCATATTTATCATTTGATGATATTGCGGTACCCCAAGTCCCCATTATAATCCCCCTTATATTTCCCATTTTATTGAATTTACCTTGTTAGTTTGAGTTTAACATTTAACTGACCATACCACCTCATGAATAAAAAAAAAGCGCACTCCAGTTAAAATCCAGAGCTCGCTTTTAAAATGATTAATTTGCATATTTTACGGCTGATACGATTAGCATTACCCAGCCGATTAGGAATGCCACTCCACCGATTGGTGTGATTGCTCCTAAAATACTAATTCCCGTTAAGCTTAGTACGTAAAGACTTCCAGAGAAAATAACGATACCCGCTAGGATTAAGTAGCCTGCTACGTTTAACTGTGACACTGGCCCTAACAGTTTACTGCTCATTAAAATACCAATGGCAACTAAAGCAAGCGCATGAAACATTTGATATTGAACTGCTGTTTCCCATGTCGCTAAATACTTGTCAGCAACTCGACCTTCTAATAAATGTGCTCCGAATGCTCCAAGGGCTACGGATAAGAAGCCATTAATAGCACCTGCGATGATAAAAAATTTCAAGCTGTTCCCTACTTTCTTTTATTAAAAATCAAATAATGACTCTCCGTTTGCGTCGTCTTCCTTCAAGGGTGCAGAAGGCGCAGTTAAGGTTGCTGTCTTCACGGATGGCGTTTGAAGTACTGTTGGACTTTCTGTTAGTGGCACAGTTAGAGCTACGTCACATAAAGCCTTTATAGCCGCTAAACTTTCCCGGATGGATTGTTCCCCCGATGCAGTCTTTGCCTCTTGAAGCTGTTTTTCTATTTGCATTAAAATCTGTCTGTTCGAAATCACTTGTTATGCCCCTCCAGTTGCTTTGGTTCAAATTTTAAGCACTCCACGCCTGAGGATCTTTTGACTAACGCAGAAGGAAGCTCCCTTGTTTTAAATTGGTAAGCCCTACAGCCACGTGGATGATTCGCATCCCAGGTGGTAAAAAAATGTCGACACTTAAAACAATTTACAGCCAATTTTTCTCCCTACTTTCTATCGTTATCCTAGCATAATTAGAGGCAAAAATCGATTGGCTTTTCATTCATGGACACTAACTGTTCATTTATTTGAGAGTAGGGTCTGCTTCCCAAGAATCCTCGGTGAGCACTTAGAGGACTTGGGTGAGTTGATTGGATAATGTAGTGTTTGGTCGTGTCGATCAGCTTTAACTTAGCTTGTGCAGGCTTACCCCATAAAACAAAAATAATTGGCTTTTCACGTTCAGATAGCTTCTGTATAACTGTATCTGTGAAGCGCTCCCAGCCCATGCCTTTATGCGAGTTTGCCTCACCTGCTCTGACAGTTAAAACCGTATTTAACAACAAGACACCCTGCTTCGCCCATTTTTCTAGATAACCGTGTGAAGGAATTGGACATCCTAAATCCTCTTCTAGCTCCTTGAACATGTTACGCAAGCTTGGTGGAATTTTAACTCCTGGCTTTACTGAAAAGCTTAAACCATGGGCCTGTCCTGGGCCATGATAGGGATCTTGCCCAAGTATAACCACCTTTACAGCATCATATGGCGTTAATCGAAACGCACTTCCCACCTCTTCTCGTGGTGGATAGATCGTGTGCTCAGCATATTCCTGATCTAGAAAGGACTGTAACTCCTTAAAGTAAGGCTTATCCCATTCTGCACCTAATAATTCTTTCCAATTTGGCATTTAATCACTCCTTAAACTCCACTTGCACGTCATATTCAATGAGCTGGAACATTTCCTGTACGGATTTTACAGCATTTTCTTCTGCAAGCTCCAGAATACCTTGTCCGGTAGATTCTTCAATCATCATTTCTTTGGCAGTTGCAGCTAGTTCATAGGCTTCTTCTATGTCTGCCTTTTCACGAAATAATCCTTCATACGAAAATACCTCTACTTGGTCAAACAATATTTCAGGTCCTCCTAAAAATTCTGGTTTAGGCAATGTTAAAACAGCAGTCTTGTTTTCTTCATTAACCTTAATATCTGATTCGGTTACCTCTGAAAAATTAACCCCCGCCTTCACGGATCCTGGAACTACGACTAAAAGCTGCCTTTTGGTTCCTGGTAAGTCTAGTCCAATCTCTTTTCCAAATACTGCATTATCTTGTCGTTCTATAATTACTTTCGTATATGCTTGCGCAGTTGATAACTCATTAAGACCTTGTACTCTTTCAACAAAGGAACCCTTGGATTCCGTAAAGGTACTACCTTGGATCGCCCAGAATGCTGCAAATGGCAATGCTGCAATTAGTAAGAATGCTAAGACTGAGATGAGCAAGATTGTTTTAAATTTAAATCTAGATAAAAATAATGGCATCCTCCAGAGGTTTAACCCTCCTCGCCTAGGAGAATCTTCTACGATGGTAGCAGCACTTTCCTCATTTTGAGCTTTCAATTCTTTTAATAGCTTTTCCATTTCTCGAATCTTGTCATCTTGTTTCATCCTCATCCCTCTCCTTCTATTAAACTACTACGTTTACAGTATCGAAAAGTTTCCCTATTAACAACTATTCCGCCCAATGATACGATGGTAAAAAGGGGAAATGCATATGGCAAATTTTGAATTTCGTGAAAAACTAAAAAAACTGGAGAATGCAGCTGTAAAAAACGATGTTCCACCAAAGGCAACGAGTATGGGTTTCGGTTGCTTTTTACTAGGAACTATATTTTTTATAGGAATCCTTATCTACTTAACTATCTCACTTTATATAAATAAAATTTATATTGGCGGGACGATAACTCTTTTCGTTTCAATCACATTTGCTTTTATAGTGCTCAAGCTTTGGACTGCTCCAAAGCTGCCGTAATTGAATTTTCATATCTATCTGATACAATTAATGAAATAACTTTCACGCAAAAGGAGAACTTTTACATGTCTATTAAAAAAACGTTAACAATTGCAGGTTCTGATACTTCTGGCGGTGCTGGTATACAAGCAGATTTAAAAACATTCCAAGAGCATGGAACCTATGGTATGAATGTTCTCACTGTCATCGCTACAATGGACCCGGAAAATAATTGGAGTCACCATGTGTTTTCCCTTCCTGTAGATGAAATTAAACGTCAAGCGAAAACGGCTCTATCCACTAATGTAGATGCTATTAAAACTGGTATGCTAAGTACAGAGGATATAATCGAAGCAGCAGGTAAAATTATTGAAGAGTCCGGTGTGACTAGTATCGTAATCGATCCTGTCATGGTTTGTAAGGGTGAAGATGAGGTCTTGAACCCAGGTACTGTAGACTCCATGATTACTCATTTATTGCCACGTGCACTTGTTGTTACTCCAAATCTATTTGAAGCTGGTCAGCTTTCAGGACTAGGAATTCTTAAATCAATCGAAGACATGAAGGCAGCTGCCGAAAAAATTCATGAGCTTGGGGCAAAAAATGTAGTGATCAAGGGCGGTAAACAATTGGCTCACGATAAAGCAGTTGACCTTTTCTATGATGGACAAACTCACACATTATTAGAAACAGAAAAAACGGAAACGACTTATAACCATGGTGCCGGCTGTACATTTGCTGCTGCAATTACAGCAAACCTAGCAAATGGACTTTCTGTTGCAGAATCTGTATTAGAAGCTAAAGAATTTGTTTCCTCTGCAATCGCTCATGGCTGGAAGTTAAACCAATACGTAGGACCTGTACTTCATGGCGCTAAAGGAAAATTCGGTGCTCCAGAAGTGACAACAACTACAGTCTAATAAACCCCTTACTCGCAAAGTCTAACAGGGCTTTGCGAGTTTTTACTTGTATGGTAAATTGCCATCAGAACGGTGGCTCAATCATTCGCTTGCAGAACTATTTTTCATTATACTATTAACAGACAGTATGCTAGGAGGCAATGAAAGTATGGAAATAGTGAATAAGGAACAATTACAAGAGCTATTAAATAGCTTTGCAAATGAAGATGTATACATTCATTTAGAAACAACAAATGGTGCTTATGCCACTCATTTCAACGAAAATGTGTTTAATGCAGGTGCATTTATTCGGAATGTAGTGATTCGCTACGAGCTTGGTAAGGTCGCTGGAGAAGCTCCTCATCGAGTAGGTTTAAAGCTCCCCCATGGATGGGTATATGCTCAAGGTATTACACATTATGAATTAGATGAGCATGGTAGATTATTAATGGCTGGTCACGATCAAAGTGGAAAGCTTGCAGTCGCACTTGAAATTAGCAAAACACCGTTTACATATTAAGGAGGAAGAAAAATGACTTTACCAATGGAACGATCCGTGTTGGTCGTATTCCCTCACCCAGATGACGAGGCGTTTGGAGTTTCTGGAACAATAGCTACTTATGTAAAACAAGGAATCCCTGTTACATACGCATGCTTGACCTTAGGGGAAATGGGTCGCAATCTTGGAAACCCTCCTTTTGCAACTCGCGAGACACTACCACAAGTTAGAAAGCAAGAGCTGCTAGCCTCTGCAAAAGCAATGGGTGTTACCGATTTAAGAATGATGGGTCTTCGTGACAAAACAGTAGAATTTGAAGATGATGAAAAAATGGTCCAAATGATGGAGGATTTAATCGCTGATACGAACCCTTCTTTAGTTATTACCTTCTATCCTAATTACGCTGTGCATCCTGACCATGATGCTACCGGTAGAGCGATGATTCGTGCTGTACGCAGAATGCCAAAGGATCAACGTCCAAAAGTTTATGCACTAGCTTTTTCGAATGATTCGAAAGAGGTATTAGGAGAACCAGACATCATCCATAACATTTCTGAATCGAGTGAAGAAAAAATGGGTTCCATGCGTGCCCACATTTCTCAAACGGCTTGGATGCTAGAAGAAATGGAAAAACGTCTAGCGGACGGAGAACTAGAAGCAGAAAACTGGTTACACTTTGAACGCTTCTACACATACGATTTTAATAAAGATTTCGAATAATAGAACATTGCTCATAGCTATAGACTTAGCTTCTCTAATGAATTATCATGTGTAAATCATCTATTTCATGCATAATTATTCAAAAAGAAAGTTGGCCTTCACTTGAAAAAATTCAGCTTATTTACTTGGCTTCTCTTTCTTCTCCCTTCTATAGCTGGTGTCATCCTTTTCATGACCCCGTTACCAATTGGAGGAGAAATAAAGATTCCTATCGCATGGTTTGCAAGCCTATTATCTGGTGTACTTGAACCAAGTGTTCATTGGATCGCTCTAATCACCTTATTCATTGCGGCTATTGGTTCTTTAATATTTTTATTTATTCCAAAAAACGATTCGTTTATCAACAATCTCTTTAAAGTTTCTATATTTTGGACAATCACAAGAGTTGTCGGTGCAATTTTTTCTGTCTTAATCATTTTCCAAATTGGTCCAGAGGCTATTTGGAGTGAGGATACGGGAGGACTTTTGTTAGCTCCTGATGGGCTGGTTTCCTTCCTATTTACGATTTTCCTATTCGCTGGACTACTCCTTCCCCTTCTATTAAATTTTGGGTTACTGGAGTTCCTTGGCACGATGATGGTTAAAATTATGCGCCCACTGTTTAAGCTTCCAGGACGATCAGCAATCGACGCACTTACATCCTGGGTTGGAGATGGAACAATTGGGGTCTTGCTGACTAGTAGACAATATGAGGAAGGCTATTACACGAAAAAAGAAGCAGCTATTATTGGTTCTACTTTTTCCGTTGTATCTATTACCTTCTGTATCGTCGTATTGGAACAAGTCGGTTTAGAGAAATACTTTGCTCCCTATTACTTAACTGTTCTGCTATGTGGTGTTGTCCTGGCATTTATCATGCCTCGTATTTATCCTTTAGCTGGCAAAGAAGATGTGCATATTGATGGACGCCCATTAGACTTGGATGCAGAGAAATTCCCTGAGAATTATAATGCAGTTACACACGGTTTAGAAAACGCATTAAACACCGCTAATAAAAACCGGTCTATTACAAAGTTCTTCTCAGATGGAATTAAGAATGTTATCGATATGTATATTGGTGTTGCTCCAGTAGTATTAGCATTTGGAACTATTGCATTAATGCTTGCAGAGTATACTCCTTTCTTCACCATCTTAGGTAAACCATTTGAGCCATTGCTTCTATTATTCGGTATACCTGAAGCTGCTGAGGCTGCACAAACAATGGTAGTCGGCTTTGCCGATATGTTCCTGCCTACTATTTTAGGTGCATCAATTGACTCTGAGCTTACAAGATTCTTTATAGCAACTATGTCAGTTACTCAGTTGATCTACATGTCTGAGGTCGGTGGATTATTACTCGGCTCTAAAATACCGGTTAACTTCAAAGACTTAATCGTTATTTTCTTATTACGTACGCTGATTGCATTCCCAATTATAGCAGCAGTTGCACATATACTATTTTAAAAGAAAAACGCTTGGAAAACCCCAAGCGTTTTTTCTATAGTGTTAGAAATCAAATAACAAAGGTCACCAGAGTTATTATGATAAAAGCAATACTAAAGAAAATAGCTCTTATTTTAATGGAACGCCTAACTAACTCCTCATCTACTCGAGGATCTTCAAGGTAGGCTTTTTTATTGGCTATGTTAAAGGGTAGGGTTGATTTATAAAGCAAAGAAATCTTTAAACCATAGAGTAGAATTGATTTCCGCACCAGCCGGACGCTTTCCGCGGGGCGAGCGATAAGCCATCACCCATCGCTATCGCGCGTGGTTGTGATGTCTTATCTGTCTCACTCATCCCGCTGGAGTCGCCGTCTGTCGCTACAATCAATAAATAGGAACATCTTTGATGCATCGATAAATTGCTTATAAATTTACTCGCATAAATAAAGCCGAAAAACTGTACCCAATCCCATTTTCATCATCTATTTATGATTTTAATAGTAATTTGAATGTCCTTTTAATAATGCTGACAATCACTATAAAAAAGAATTGTTAGTCAAAATCCACAAATAACTTCAACAAAGCTTTTTATTTAATAAACCAACAGTTTTTGTTGAATTCCTATATTGCCATGTAGAAATTACATAGCAATAAATTAAAAAAAACATGAAATCGATTGATTTCATGTTTTTCTTCTTTTTTAAGTTAGGTAATTTCTTGTTTCCATTCTATTTGTTTGGAGAGGAGGCGGCGACTCCTGGGGGAACAGCGCGAGCTGAAAGCCCCACAGGAGCAAAGCGACGAGGAGATTGAAGCCGTGCCCCCGGAAAGCGTCCGCTGTAACGGAAAACAACTACAGGAATTTGAATAGAAGCACAGAAAACTTTACCAGTTCGTAGATTTTTTGAATCTTTTTATTTGGAGGAGATTTTTATCTCAACCTTTATTTATATTTATTAGTGTGGCAAAAAAATTAATTGAAATGCAAATAGGACAGCGAAAATATAAAGCATGATATTAACTTTTTTCGCTTCCCCTTTAATTACTTTCAACAGTGGATAAACGATAAACCCAAAAGCAATACCTGTTGAAATGCTTGAAGTAAGGGGCATAATCAAGATAATTAAAAATGCTGGGAATGCTTCGTCAAATTTACTCCACTCAATCTCTTTTACAGATCCAATCATCAAGGCGCCAACGATAATTAAGGTTGGCGAGGTAATAGCTGCAACACTGGACAGCGCACCCACTAAAGGTCCGAAGAATGATGCAACGATGAAAAGTACAGCTACAGTTAAGCTAGTTAAACCAGTACGACCACCAACAGCTACACCAGAGGAAGACTCAACAAATGCTGTTGTTGGACTAGTTCCGAACATTGATCCAACAGTAGTAGCTACTGAATCCGCTAATAGCGCTTGTCGTGCGCGTGGAAGCTTATCATCTTTCATCAAGCCAGCCTGCTTTGCGACACCAACCATCGTACCTGTTGTATCGAACAGCGTAACTAAAATAAAGGAAAATACTACTCCATATAAACCGTAAGAAATAACCTGTCCAATTGCCTCTATTGGATTCCAAATTAAAATACCTTCTGGTAAGTGAGGAAGAGCTACCACTTTTTCAATCTGTAATTGATTGGTAAGCGCAGCTACAATACCAGTAACGACCATACCGATAAATAATGCACCATTTATATTACGCACCATCAAAATGACTGTGAATATTAAACCAAATAACGTCAGCAAAACACCTGGAGAAGTTAATTCCCCTAACATCACCAAGTTGCTATCACTAGCAACAACTACCTTTGACATACGTAAGCCTAAAAAAGCAATAAATAAACCGATTCCTGCGGTAATGGCATACTTCAAATTAGAGGGAATCGCGGTAATTAACTTTTCACGTAAAGGTGTTAAAGATAAAATAATAAAAATTATACCTGCTACAAAAACAGCTGCAAATGCTGTTATATAATCAATTTTACCATCTGATGCTAATACAACTGCATAAGTGAAATATGCGTTTAATCCCATACCGGGAGCTATAGCTATTGGATAGTTGGCGCAAATTGCCATCCATAATGTACCGATAACAGCAGAAATAATAGTTGCCATAAATACTTGGTCTAGTGGTACACCTGCATCCGATAAAATAATTGGATTTACCACTACAATATATACCATAGTAAGGAATGTGGTCATTCCTGCAATAAGCTCAGTCTTCACATTGGTACCGTGTTCCTTCAAACGAAACATCTTATTACCTTCTTCCTTAAACACGAACGATTTTAACAACATTAATCATATTATTCGTTTTTCAGATAAATTTCAACCCTTTTGACCAAATTTATTATTCTCTAAATTCTTTGTGAAAGGTTTGAAATGAAATATATTCTAATTAGTATTGCATTTAAAGGCATGTTTTATTAATAAATAGAACTGTCTTGAAGAAAAAAACTTTTAAAAAAAACAGGCCCTTTTATAAGGAGCCTGCAGTTTTTTTAATTTTTAATGTTTGTAGCATATCTTTTGTCATAGCGTCTAAATCGTATTTATACGAAAAGCCCCATTCTTCTTTAGCGGCTGTCGCATCAATATTATCTGGCCAGCTATTAGCAATTGCTTGGCGAACTGGATCCACATCATAGCTCATCTGGAAGTTTGGTATTTCCTTTCTGATAGAAGCTGCAATTTGTTCTGGCTCAAAGCTCATTGCCGTTACATTAAATGCATTACGATGGATTAACTTAGATGGATCTGCCTCCATTAAATCGACAATTGCTTGAAGTGCATCCGGCATATACATCATATCCATAAATGTTCCTTCTGCGATATAAGAAGTGTAAGCTCTATCCTCTAATGCTTTATAGTAAATGTCTACTGCATAGTCAGTTGTTCCCCCGCCTGGTAATGTCTCGTTGGAGATCAAACCTGGGAAACGTACTCCTCTAGTATCCAATCCAAACTTATGGAAGTAGTAATCACATAACAATTCTCCAGACACTTTGTTAACTCCATACATTGTAGTTGGACGCTGCAATGTATCCTGAGGCGTGTCTTTCTTAGGAGTGGATGGCCCAAAAGCGCCTATCGAACTCGGTGTAAAGAATTGCATTCCTAGCTCACGTGAAGCTTCCAAAGCATTTACTAGACCACCCATATTTAAATTCCAGGCTAAAAGTGGCTTCGCTTCTGCTGTAGCAGAAAGTAACGCAGCCATATGAACCATTGTATCTGCTTGGAATTCCTTCGCCAGCTGATGCATTTTTTCACCATCTGTTACATCTAAAATATCAAACGGGCCACTTTCCGTTACTGGTGATACTATATGTCTGATATCAGTTGCCAAAATATTATTTGAACCATATTCTTTTCGTAATTTCGTCACTAGCTCCGAGCCAATTTGTCCTAATGCTCCGGTAACCATTATTTTTTTCATCTTTATTTCTCCCTTTCAAAAACAATTGTATTTTTGGGAAGTACATTATATTAATAAAATACCTTGATATGACTATGTTTATCAGGAATTAATTATATCGTGTTCATTCGTGAAATACAACCATATACAATTTCGATTTTTGGTATAATATTTAGATTAGGAGGTATTTATGAAAATAATAAAGTACGCACTCATCTTTGTATTAGGAGTAATATTAGCAACAGCAATGATGTTTCTAGAGTTACCATTCTGGTTCATTTATGTATCAGTTGTAGTAATTTATTTACTTTTGTTAGTCGCCCCACAAATGTATACCGTTTATAAATCCAATGATATGGATAAAATTGAGCGATACTTGGAAAAGAATAAACGAAAACCTATGTTTGCTTACCCGCTAGCTTTAAAAACTGGTGATCAAGAACAAATTGTTCGCTCCATAGAGGAAATTTTGAAAAGACATAAACAACCATACATGCAGGAAGTATATAAAACCATGCTGGCACTTTTTGAAAGCAACGTCTCCAAATTTGAGCAGCTAGCTAAACAAATAAGCAAAGAACCACTTCGCACTTATTACATAGCATACGCAGAAGCACTTAAAGGAAACTTTGATGAGGCCACTACTTTAAAAAATCAACTGCCAAAAGAATGGATGCAGCACGCCATTGCAGCTGTCATAGCTAAAGAACAAGGCAACACCAATCTCTTTGAAAAAGAAGTCAACAAATGCATCGACCTAGCAACAGGCGTTCAAAAATACAGTCTCTATTACTCTTTTCAATTAAGTTATTGAGTGAGTTGTTGACTGACCGATTATTCGGGGAAACCGACCGATTATGAATAAAAACCGACCGATTCCAATAAAAAAAGCCCGCCTTGGCGGGTTTTCATCTGTTTAGTTGACTCTTTCTCCGTTTTATGTTGCACTTCACACTCATTTAGGTGCCCCTCGCATTGATTTAGGTGACACTTCTCTCACTTTAGGTGCGGTTCCACTCTTTAGGTGACAATTTCTCCATCTTATGTAGCAATTCTCACTCATTTAGGTGCACCTCGCTTTTATTTATGTTCACTTTTTTAGGTTTACGGGCTCCTCCACTTTTTATGGGACACTTCTAACCTATTATGAGCGCCTTCCGCTCATTTATGGGACACTTTTTGGAGTTTACGGGCGCTTCCACTCTTTATGGAGTCAAGTCCATAGTATTGTGTAAAATTGTATACAATGTTTTCAAACCTACTTGAGAAGTGTAAAAACCCCACTTCACATTTTTTGTGCGTGAATCCCATGGGCGAATAACCCCAGATGAGTTGAAC
>NZ_JAMAWN010000036.1:0-22109 GCF_023713305.1 Psychrobacillus sp. MER TA 171
ACATAAAAAGGGTGAGGGAGCCAAGAGGCGACCACTTCCTATAGGAAATCCAACAGATCCTCCAGCTGTCCGGATCAACTGGAAATTCTATCGGAAAGAGCTCTTATTACTAATATACGAGGGGGATGCAGATGATTAAAAAAATAGCAATAGTAACAGGAGCAAGTAATCATAGAGACATTGGGACTGCTATCTGTCGAAAATTAGCCTCTAAAGGAATGGATATATTCTTTACCTATTGGAAAGCGGAAAGTGAATGGATCCAACAATTTCAACAAGAAATAAACAACTTAGGTGTCCGTTGTGTAGGTTTGGATATTGATTTATCTGCAACCGAGGCTTACGCACTTGTCCTTGATGCTGTAGAGGAGCAACTAGGAAAGCCTACTATCCTAGTTAACAATGCGGCTCACTCCACAAACGATGGATACTTAAATTTGGACAGCAAGACGATAGATGATCATTACGCAGTTAACATGAGAACAGTATTTCTGTTAAGTGTTGAATTTGCCAAGCGCTTCGAAAACAGTGAATTAAGAAGCGGAAGAATTATAAATATGACATCAGGTCAAGAGCTAGGCCCGATGCCCGGCGAGCTTGCCTACGCAGCAACCAAAGCTGCTATAACAGCTTTTACAAAATCATTATCGACTGAAGTTGCACCATTAGGAATAACAGTAAATGCTGTTAATCCAGGACCGACTGATTCTACCTGGATGACGGATGAAATAAGAGAACATCTATTACCGAAATTTCCAATGGGGCGAATCGGTCAACCAAAAGATGTTGCAGAGAGTGTAGCCTTCCTGGCAAGTGATGAAGCGGCTTGGATTACTGGCCAAATTATTCATTCTGAGGGTGGATTTGTACGTGGCTAGTCGTCAAGAAGAATCCATTGTATAGCGTTTAATGGATGGCCCGATAAAACTGTGTTAAAGATCTATTTCATTTTCATCAACTTTACTGGGGGAAATTAATGATTAACTATTGGAGAATGTTTATATTTGTAGTTATCTCTCTTCTTTTGTTTGGATGTAACGAAGATGTGGAAAAACCAGAAATATTGCTGGATGAAAATCCTGTGATTTTAGAGCACAACGGTCAGCAATTTGAATTATACAAATTTTATGATGAATACGAGAACTTTATCGAGAAGGCAGAAAAAGAACCAGATAATATAAAAGTATTATTTCAGCAAGAAGTCATGAAAGCCTTCGGTGAAAGCACAAACCATACAGTTTCTTTATATGAAGAAATATCAGAACCCACAAAGATAGATGAAGTTAGGGAATATCTTACGCAATTGAGAGCACAAGAAGATGATATAGACAGATGGATTAAAGAAGCTCTAGAGGATTCGGGAGACAAGCTCCCAGGAGAAGACAAGAAAGTTTATATATTTCCTTCCTTTAGTGAGGAAGTTTCTTTAAAAGAATTAGAATATGTGAGTGGATTAGCGATAGATAAAGAAGGTTTTATTTTAATGATAAATCCTCTTTTTACAGAGCGCTCTCTAAAGTATACCGTGGCACATGAATATCATCATACGGTTGCAATGGAAAGTGGCCGTGCTAAGACCTTGCTAGAGCGAAGTGTGTTGGAGGGAAAGGCAGATACGTTTGCAAAAATCATTTATCCAGAAATGGAACCAGCTTGGCTACAGCCTCTTTCCGGTTATTATAAGGAGCATGGGTGGGAGGTTTTCATGGAAAACTTGAACTCCGAGGAATCAGAAATATGGAATTTCCTTTTCATTGGTAATCATTTTAAAGGGATAGCTAAATGGACTAATTACAAGATTGGTTATGAGATTATGCAAAACTTTTTGAAAGAAAACCGTGACGTTTCAATAGGGGAATGGACCAAAATGTCAGCACAAGACATACTAGCTAAGAGTCAATATACGGACTAAAGAGAGAGTAGGAGATTACCATGAATTTACTTTCTCAACTTACAAAGCCGAGAACTTTTTAAAAATGTGAATTTGAATTTCTTATGGAAGGAGAACGAAAATGAGATATGCACAATCATTAGTGTTAGACGGTGTGTCCTTTCAGTTAAAAGAACATCATGATTTTAAATGGCTGAACGATTTTGGAGAGGTTTTTTGTGTCTTTGATCGGCAAGATTCAGGTAATATCTCATTTGGTGTACAGAAGGGGAATGTGAAAAGGTTTATAAAATATGCTGGTGCTCAAACTATAAACTATGCGGGAGATCCTAAAGAAGCCATTAAAAAACTCAAAAATGCAAAGGATGTGTATAAAGAGTTAGAACATCCTTACCTAGTTAAACTAGTGGATCATTTAGAGCTCCGGGAAGGGTTTGTACTATTATTCGAATGGTTTGATGGATTAAATATACAAAAGAATGTTGAACTAAATTCTGCTTGTCAGAGATTTAAAAAACTTCCACTTGAATTACGCTTACAATCTCTTTCAACTATTTTTGAATTTCACGTTCATGTAGAAAAAAATAATTATGTAGCGATAGACTTTTACGATGGAAGCATCTTATATGACTTTAAACAAAATATAACTAAAATATGTGACGTGGATCTATACCAAGTAAAACCGTTTTATAACCAAATAGGAAGGCTTTGGGGCTCTTCCAGGTTTATGTCGCCAGAAGAGTTTACCATTGCATCCGAAATTGATGGTCGATCCAATGTTTTCAATATGGGAGCCATGGCATTTGCTTTAGTTGGTGGAGCTCTTGACCGTTCCTATGATACGTGGGAAGCAGGGAGAGAATTATATCAGGTCGCTAAGAAAGCAGTGGAAAAGAATAGAAACAATCGTTATGCATCAGTAATAGATTTCTATACGGAATGGAAGTTTTACGTAGAGGAATATGGTACTGATCCTCCCCAAAAAGTGTAATAGCTGTAACCTGGATTTAAAAGTATAGAGCGTGCCTCTTGCATAGTTACTGCAAGAGGCATTTTTGTTTACACTTTTTCCGTATGATAGAAATGAATCAGTTTCTAGAAAATTATATTTTTGTATCTAAAAGGAATAAGAACTAGCTAGATAGAATAATAAAAGTAGCTTATGCTCATCCAATTAACGTTCTAGGTGAGTTAATGCATA
The DNA here is from genome assembly GCF_023713305.1 of Psychrobacillus sp. MER TA 171. Taxonomy (NCBI): domain Bacteria; kingdom Bacillati; phylum Bacillota; class Bacilli; order Caryophanales; family Bacillaceae; genus Psychrobacillus; species Psychrobacillus sp. MER TA 171. Next base: position 3,093 of record NZ_JAMAWN010000036.1, read on the forward strand.
ACTTCTAAAAAAGAATATTTGATTAGCAAACTATTTAATGAAATTAATGAGATTATAAACAAAAAAGAGTCTTTGTAACTGAAGCAAACACCGTGTTTGAAAAAGGGAGAAATCGGGGAAATAGAAAGATGAGACCTTTTGAAACATAAGAAAAAATCAAAGATAATTATCGCAACTATTTTATATCTTACCTATACCTGGGAGAAAAGGACAGAGCGCCATGGAGAATGCAGTATTATTATTAAAAAATGTTAATGTAGTAGATGTAATTACTGGGAAAATTACTTATTCACATCTTCTTATCCAAAATGGCTATATTACTAGAATTTTTTCTGCCCACAAGCAGATTGGTAATATTCATAAAAAAGCGGTTATTTATGATTTGAAAAGAAAGTATGTAATACCAGGTTTAATTGATATGCACGTACATATGAAAAAGGATTATGCTCCTATTTTTACTGCAGCGGGCGTTACAACCGTTCGTAATACGGGCGGAAATGTTGGTGAATTAGAAAACCTAATACATGCGAATGACGGTGCACCAACACCAAGAGTTATTTCCTCAGATAGAATTATCGATGGACCACCTGGGTTGTGGGGTGAAAATAGTCCATGGAACATAAATGTAAATGATGAACAGAGTGCTAGAGCAGAGGTTAGAAGGCAGGTTGAAGCTGGTGCTGATTTCATTAAGGTGTATGGGTGGTTATCGAAAGAAATAATGGAAGTAGTCGTCGATGAAGCAAAAAAACATCAGAGAGAAGTCAGTTGTGATTTAATACATTCCGTAGATGTAACTGCAACGGATGCTGCTAAAATGGGTATTAAATGGAACGAGCATGCTTCAGGTATTTTAAAAGATCTTTTCCCAGAATGGACCATGCAAGCAAATGAAGACGTATGGAAGGATATTGACTGGGAGAATCCTGATGAGAAAAAGATTAGAGATGTTTGTAAAGTATTGGTGGAATATAATGTTGTGCTTTGTCCGACAATGGTTTTGTATGACCAAGCCAATTTAATGCGGAATTACTGGTATTCTGAAGAAAAGATAATGGACAAAATTAAAGAGAATTCGGTGTTAATGCAGCATTGGAGACGCTTTATTGAAAATACAAGTTCATTGAGTATATTAGGAATGCAACATACCTTTAACAAAGCTATTACCAAAGCTTATTTTGACTTAGGGGGCCTAGTGGTAGCTGGTACTGATACTCCTGCTGGTATTTTCACATTTCCTGGTATGGCGCTTCACAGAGAGCTAGAGCTATTCGTTAAAAATGGTCTATCTGAAATAGATGCGATAAGGACAGCTACAATAAATGCAGCAGATGCTCTTAATAGACAAGATATAGGAGTCATTCAAGAAGGAACAATTGCGGATATGGTAGTACTAGAAAAAAATCCTTTAAAAGACATACGTTGCACAAAAGAAATTCATAGTATTATTAAGGGAGGGACTGTATATACGCAAGATGAATTACTTGAAAAAGTTCCTGTGGAGGAGAATATTAAAAAATCTGTAGAGGAATTTATGAATAGTTTTCTAGATACCAATTACAAATCAGGCTAATCAAAAATAATAAGATAGAATCTTTGACAGGAGCGGCAATTACTAAAGCCTCTCCTGTTTTTATATGCATTAAAATCTCGTAAACTCGCATCATAATTGAAATCTATCATTTTTTGTGTACTAATCTCTTAAATTCACACATATATTCATATCTAAGTGATTTATTGGTATGTAATTATTTTAACTAATGAGTTTGGAGGAATCTAATGAATATCACAGCATACTACCAAAAATCAGTTCAAGAAGTGATGAAAGAGTTTGACGTTACTCAACAAGGGTTATCAGATTATGAAGTACGACAAAGACATAAAGAGAATGGCTTCAATGAATTAGAGGAAGGTAAAAGGAAAAATGCCATACAAGTATTTTTAGAGCAGTTTAATGATTTTCTAGTCATCATTTTAATAGTTGCTGCTGCTATTTCTGCTTTTTTAGGAGAATTAGAAAGTTCAATAGTTATTGTAATAGTAATTGTATTAAATGCAGTTTTAGGGACGGTACAACATATTAAAGCGGAAAAATCATTAGATAGCTTAAAAGAAATGGCCGCTCCTATAGCTAAGGTGCTGAGGAATGGAGAAGTTATAAAAATTCCATCCCGAGAGGTAGTGGTGGGAGACGTTCTCTATTTAGAAGTGGGAGATTATATTTGTGCAGATGGAAGAATGATGGAAAGCTATAGATTACAAGTAAATGAGAGTTCATTGACAGGTGAATCCGAAGCAATAGAAAAAACGGAAGCATTAATTGATAAAGCGGAGCTAGCAATTGGAGATAAGCGTAATATGGTGTTTTCAGGAAGTTTTGTTACGAATGGTAGAGGACGAGCTATTGTAACGTCCATTGGTATGGCGACTGAAATAGGCAAAATAGCTAATCTGTTACAAAATGCAAAAGAAAAGAAAACCCCCTTACAAATGAATCTGGATCACTTTGGAAAGAGATTGGCTATTGGCATTATCATTATATGCCTAATTATTTTTGGACTAGACATTCTTAGAGGCCGAGAGCTAGTAGATTCTTTCATGTTTGCGGTATCCTTAGCGGTAGCTGCTATTCCGGAAGCACTAAGTTCAATCGTCACCATAGTACTTGCATTTGGTACACAGAAAATGGCAAAAGAAAATGCTATTATTCGAAAATTACGAGCAGCTGAAAGTTTAGGGAGTATCTCTGTCATTTGCACAGACAAAACTGGAACGCTTACACAAAATAAAATGACAGTCCAGCATATGTACGTAAATGAGCAAACTCTAAAAGCTGACAGAGCTAATATCAACAACGCACTCCATAAAAATTTAATGAGCATGGCGTTGCTTTGTAATGATTCGATAAGTACTGAAGAAAAAGAAATTGGAGATCCAACAGAAATTGCCCTTTTGAATTGGAGTAAACTGTATAATTTTGATGAAGGGAACGTACGCCAACAATATTTCCGTGTAGGAGAAATGCCATTTGATTCTAATCGCAAGCTAATGAGTACGATTCATCGAATAAATAATCGATATATGATGATTACAAAAGGAGCAGTGGATGAGCTATTATCCCGAATAGTAAGAATGGAAACATCTACAGGCATTTCACCTATTAACATTGGGCAAATCGAAAGGATAAAACAAGCAAACCACCATTTTTCAAGCCAAGGTCTAAGAATCCTTGCGTTTGCTTATAAAGAAGTAGATTCCCCGATAGTAAACATGGAAATGGAGCAGGATCTCACGTTCATTGGATTAGTAGCTATGATGGATCCCTTAAGACCAGAAACTAAACAAGCGGTAGAAGATTGTATTGCTGCAGGTATTAAGCCTGTTATGATTACTGGAGATCATAAGACTACCGCCACTGCTATAGCGAAAGAAATAGGGATAGTAGAAGGTCCTCAGGAAGTAATGGAAGGGAAGGAAATTGAAAAATTGTCAGATATAGAATTACAAGACATAGTCGAGAATGTCTCTGTATATGCACGAGTATCGCCTGAGCATAAAATTCGTATAGTAGAAGCTTGGCAAGAAAAAGGTCACGTTGTAGCGATGACTGGTGACGGTGTAAATGATGGTCCAGCATTGAAGCAAGCGGACATAGGGGTTGCAATGGGCATTACAGGTACAGAAGTTGCAAAGGATGCCTCTGCTATGATCTTGACTGATGATAATTTTTCAACCATAGTCAAAGCAGTTTCCAATGGGCGAAGTATTTACACGAACATTACCAATTCCATTATGTTTTTGCTATCTGGTAACACTGGGGCTATCCTAGTTGTACTTTATGCAACCATTCTTGCTTTACCTGCTCCCTTTTTACCGGTTCATCTATTATTTATAAACTTGCTGACGGATAGTTTACCTGCCATTGCAATTGGTTTAGAGCCACACAATAAAAAAGTAATGAAAGAAAAGCCAAGGGACATTAAGGAACCGCTTCTTAATAAGAAGTTTGCTATACAGGTTGGATTGGAAGGCTTCCTCATCGCAGCAGTAACAATTATCGCCTTTCAAATAGGTTTGGCGACTGGCGATACAATGGTCGCGACTACTATGGCGTTTGCAACCTTATGCTTGTCACGATTATTTCATGGCTTCAATTGCCGATCAAAAGAGTCCATATTTAAAATTGGATTGTTTTCGAATATAACTGTTTGGATAGCTTTTCTAATTGGTGTCATTCTTTTGAACCTAGTTTTGATATTCGAGCTGTTTGATGTTGCCGCAATTAGTCGCTCTCAACTAGCGATGATCTATGGATTGGCTTTCGTACCATTTATAGTTATTCAAATAGATAGATTTTTCCTTGCTAAAAAATAAATATTGATTTATGAGTGGAACATTTTGTATAATTCTAATAATATAAAAAGGCGTTGAAGAGGAAAAGTAGAGTGATGATGTTATATAGAGAGCTTCTGGTGGTGGAAATGAGGCAAGCTAGTCATTCGAACATGATCTCGGAGCTTCGTACTGAACGTTAAACAACTAGTAGGATACGACAAGAGTTGGCACTTGTTACCCATGTCAAAGTATAAATGCTTTTTGCTATGTACTTATGGAGTCAAATGGTGTGAACCATTTGAGTATTAAGGTGGTACCACGAGATAACCTCGTCCTTATCGAAATTTCGATATGGATGAGGTTTTTTATTTTGGCTGAAGATATTTAAAACTTATTGGCTAAAAAACTTAATGAAGAAAAGGGGAGAATTAAAATGAATATTTTTATCGGAGGGGCATGGCCATATGCTAATGGGTCCTTACATTTGGGTCACATTGCTGCCTTATTACCAGGCGACATTTTGGCGAGATATTATAGACAAAAGGGAGAGGAAGTATTGTATGTCTCTGGTAGCGACTGTAACGGTACTCCCATATCCATACGTGCTAATTCTGAAGGCGTTACAACGAAAGAAATAGCGGATAGATATCATAACGAGTTTAAAGAAACCTTTAATCGTCTGGGCTTTAGTTATGATATGTATACACGAACTGATAGTGATCATCATCATAAAGTGGTTAGGCAAATCTTTTTAGAGCTATGGAAGAATGGTTATATTTACGAAAAGGAAATTGAGCAAATCTATTGTGAGTCAGATAATCAGTTTTTACCTGACAGGTATGTGGAGGGGAGTTGCCCAAATTGCGGAAGCCGCGCAAGAGGGGACCAGTGTGATGCCTGCTCATTGATTTTAGACCCTATGGACTTAACGAATAGAAGCTGCAAGCTATGTGGAAATGAGCCGACAGTTAAAGCTACAAAGCATTTATATTTTCAACTAAGCAGCTTTCAGGAGCAGCTAGAGAATTATCTTACGTCTGCAAAAGCAAATCATGCGTGGCGAGAAAATGCAGTTCACCTGACCGAGCGATATTTAAATGAAGGCCTTCGAGATCGAGCGGCTTCAAGGGATCTGCCAAATGGGGTAAGTATACCTATCGAAGGATACGAGGAAAAGAAAGTGTATGTATGGATAGAGGCTGTTTCCGGTTATTACTCAGCGAGTAAGGAATGGGCGACTCTTAACCAAACGGATGAAAAAGAATTTTGGAATGAACAAACCATTTCCTATTATGTACATGGTAAAGATAACATCCCATTCCATACTGTTATATGGCCAGCGATACTTAAAGGTATTCGTCAAGAAACACTTCCAACTCATATCATTTCCAACGAGTATTTAACGTTGGAAAAGAGAAAATTTTCGACTAGTCAAAACTGGGCAGTATGGGCTCCTTATTTTATAGAGAAATATCATCCGGACTCCTTAAGATACTTTTTAACAAGCAATGCGCCCGAAAACAGAGACTCGGATTTTTCGTGGAGAGAATTTATTCATAGTCATAATGGGGAGCTCCTGGGGGCATATGGAAACTTTATCAATCGCACATTAAAATTCATTGAAAAGTCCTTCGAAGGAACAATTCCTGATCGAGCAATAAATACAGAAATAGAAGAATCCACTTTAAACTTATACAGTGTGGTTGGTCAATTAATCGAAGGGGGTCATTTTAAATTAGCAATAGATTCTATCTTTTCATATATTCGTGAAGCGAATAGATTCTTTGACGTGCAAAAGCCGTGGATACAAGTAAAGGAAGATAGGGAAAGCTGCCTGGATACACTGGCAAGTTGCGTTTATATCATTGGAAATGTTGCTCAACTATTATCACCGTTCCTTCCTTTCTCAAGTGAGGAAGTACGAAAAATATTAAAATTAGAAGAATTTCATTGGAAGCCAATAAAAGTGAAAGTAGATAACATAAGCAATATACAACCACTATTTGCAAGAATAGATCCTAGTACAATTCAAGAGGAAATTGATTATCTGGAAAAACAGTTAAAAAATGTATATGATAAAGGGTTGGGTTAATTTATGTGCAAAGAAATCTTAAATCAGAGAGTAGAATTGATTTCCGCGCCAGCCGGACGCTTTCCTCGGGGTCAGCGATAAGCCATCACCCATCGCTTACGCGCGTGGTTGTGATGTCTTATCTGTCTCCCTCATCCCGTAGGAGTCGCCGTCTGGCGCTCCAATCAATAAATGGAACAGCTTAATCATCGAAACTATCACCAACCCAATTTCGTCATCTATTTAAAATTTTAATAGTAATCTGAATGTCCTTTTTATAATATTTACAGTCACTAAGTCACTATAATAAACAATTGTTAGTCAAAATCAACCAATAATTTTAACAAAGTTTAAAAAAATTTAGATACACTAGAAGAAAGGTTTATTTCATATAAGGCAGTCTCCATCTTTTTTTATATGGATATTATGTTAAAATAAAAGGACATGTTAAAGGCTAGGTTTGATTTATGATGTGTTCTAAGTCGGCAAGTAGATTTGATTTTCGCGCCAACCGGATGCTTTCCGTGGGGTGAGCGATAAGCCATCACCCATCGCTTACGCGCGTGGTTGTGATGTCTTATCTGTCTCACTCATCCCACTGGAGTCGCCGTCTGGCGCTCCAATCAATAAATGGAGACCGGCTGCATATTTCTATTTATTCACTCCTATAAACAAAGCCGTAATATGACTCCAACACACTTTAAAAATTATTAGAGCAGTCATTTCAATTGTAAAGTCGGAATCAAAAGAACAATAACTTTTACATAGCTAAATAAAAAAATAATTAATTTATAGTAGTTTTTTCCATTTCCTTAAAATAGGGAGGTTAATATGAAGAAACCAGGTTCAATTCTGTTGTTATTATTATTTATACTGATGTTAACAGGGTGTAATTACGTAGAAGAAAAGAAAGCTGAAAATATTATTCAAAATTATTATCAAGCAATAATAGATGAGGATTATGAGAAAGCATTTAAACAATTACATTTATATGTTACAGAAGAGGGTAAGTTAGCTGGTAAAACTGACTTATCCGAACAGGAAGCAAAAGCTATATATTTAGAAAAAATCAATCTCTTGGAAGAACAAAAGTATAAACTGAAAGACTTTGAAATTGTAGAGATCGAGTACGAAGACGGGCACTCATTCTGGCACCATATCAAGCTTGAAGTAGAGCAGGATGGAGAAAAAAGTGAATGGAATGAAGTTGCTTACATTGTTAAAGGAAAGTTATTGATCGGTGAAAAAGATGACCCATATGCAAAGTATCGAGATGGGAAGATGTTTTTTGAAGAAGAGAAATAACCTGTTGGAAATACATATTCCAGCTAAGTTAAATGATGATACTTTATTTATATCTTGAATCTGAATTCATTTTTAGTAAGTCCTTTTACTTGAATAAGACGGCTTTTAAATTAAAATGAAAATAGATATAACTAGGAGGTATTCATATGTATCGTAAAACAGAAGATTTTATACAAGAATGGGCGATGTCAGCTGATGGTACAGTTAACGTTTTTAAAGCAATGACAGATGATAAGCTGAACCAAGCAATTGCAGAAAACCATAATACACTAGGATGGTTAGCTTGGCATTTAACGACAGCACCCATTTTTCTAGCTAAGCTAGCAAAAATTGACCTACCATCTGTTGGGAACCCTAAGGAAGTACCTGGATCAGTTGACACAATTGTCTCTGCTTATGAAACAATGGCAGATGCTTTTAAAGAGGCTGCAGCATCTCTAACGGATGCAGATTTGGTAGAGCAAGTACCTGCGTTTGGCACTTCTATTCCACGTGGTCAAATATTACGAAAAATCATAGATCATCAAACACATCATCGTGGTCAAATGACCGTTTTACTTCGCCAAGCAGGATTAGAGGTACCCGGAGTTATGGGACCTACAAAAGAACAACAGATGTAAAGAAGCCACCTTCATTTTAAAAATGAAGGTGTTTTTTTGAGAGAATATATAGAGAGAAAACAGAAACCAGCCAGTTTAAGGTTGGTTTTGAAAATGTGTTATAGGAAACCGCTAAATCTTCTTGGGGAATATATTTTATATAAAATTTTTAATGTACTGTTAATATAAGTGTTAAAGTTAGAGTAAATTATGAAGTCTAAAAGATGTCGTAATTATAGTATTTACTCAAACATTACTTTCTAAGGGAGCTTTTAAATTGAGTATAAAGTTCAACCCCTTTTTAAAAGAAGAGTTAACAGTTGAACACCTGCACTTTGCTTTACTCAAAGAAGACATAACTTTATAAGAATTAGTTATGTTTTATATGGATAGAATTGCAAAGTTTGATAAGAATGGTCCTAATCTTAATGTAATTATCAAGATAAATCCTCATGCTTTATTTATAGCAGAGGCTTTGCACTATGAAAGAAAGAAACAAGGCGTGAGAGGGTTATTACATGGGATTCCTGTTCTGCTTAAAGATAATATTGAAACAAATGATTCTATGCATACAAGCGCTGGGTCACTTGCGCTAGAAAGCTACATTAGTAATCAAGATGCTTTCTTAGTTGATAAAGCTTCATCAATCAATGAATTTTTTGGAAATAAATTCTAATAAATAGCGTATCATAGGCATATGTAGTTCAATTAAGTTTAATAGTAGAACAAAAAGAAAGGAGTAGGATATTTTGTATCAAATTGCACAATTAGGAGTTTTATATAATCCAATACTAGCTGTAATTATTTGTGTAAACCTAGTTTCTATCTTGCATAAAGTTAGAGACAACGAGGATACTTCTGTCAATACGATTGTAATAAGTGTATGTTCAGCGATTATCCTATTTTCAATTACGGCATTAGCTGAATAGCGATTTACCAATCAAACACAAAAAACTTCTTTATATGGATTGTAGCTACATGCGGCGATTTAAGTATGAATGTGGAGACAAATAAAACCATCACCCCACGGAAAGCGGAAATCAACTCTACTTTATTATAAAAGCTTTGTTAAAGTTATTGGTTGATTTTGACTAACAACTCTTTTTTATAGTAACTGTAAACATAAAAAAAGAACGTTCAAATCGCTATTAAGACTATAAATAGATGATGAAATTGGGGTTGGTGACACTTTTCAACTTTGTTTATGGGAATAAATTTATTAACACTTATCGATACATTAAAGCTGTTCCCATTTATTGATTGGAGCACCAGACGGCGACTCCTACGGGATGAGTGAGACAGATAAGACCTCACAACCACGCGCGTAAGCGATGGGTGATGGCTTATCGCTCACCCCGTGGAAAGCGTCCGGCTGGGGCGGAAATCAGTTCTACTCTCTGGTTAAGATTTCTTTGCATCATAAATCAACCCTACCCTCTAACATAGCCTTATAAAAAAACATATAATACTCTTATTCTCTTTTAATTGTTCAAGTTTTTTCATAAATAATGGAATTATGAAATTGATTTGGAAATAAGATTAAACTAATAGCGTTCGTTAAAGAAGGGGAAATTATTGGCATATAAGTTTACCTCAGTCAGAAAATTGCTATTTATATTTACAGCTAGGATAAATAATTTCAAGGTAAGGATATTGGAAAGCGGTAACCCCTAGGGGAAAAGCGCGTGGGAGAGGCTACAGGCTAAGGCAACGTGCCCCCAGGAAAGCGTTCGCTGTAGCGTAGAACAACAATGATGAAGTAGCAAAAAAGCCCTGAAAATTTTACTATTTGTAAAATTTTCAGGGCTTTTGAACTTCTAAGATGCGTGTTGTCCCAGTGCTGTAATTTATTGCGTATCGAATACCTTTAAATCATAAGAGTAAATACTTTTTCTTTGAACGCTTGATAATAGTTCGGATAAGCCAGTTATATCAAGGCTACTTACACGATTGCCATTGGTTAAATCATATTCCTCTAAATAATATTTTTCTTTCTTATCTTCACTATATCTTAGGACAAAAAGTGAACCATCCTTAAAATAAGTTTCTTCATTATTTCTTATTTTAGATTCACTAGCATCTTCTAAAGAGAATTTTAGCTGGATATCTTCTGTATTTGTATCAAAGGTGTAAACTTCCCCTAAGCCATTGATAAAGTACAGAAAGTCATTATATATATAAGCAGAGTTCTTAAAATTATATGGAACGGTTGCCACAAGATCCTTCATATCCTTATATTCGATGAAATCATACGTTTCCTGCTGAAGAGTATCCTTATTGATTCGATAAAGACTGGTCTTCTCGTTGAAGTCATCTATGGCAGATGACAAGATTAAATAATAATATGTTTGATCTGATAAGACAGGGGCTAATGCGTTAAAAAATTCATCCTTTGGTGTATCTACTTTTGATAAATGTTTAACCTCTAAGGATGTATCAAATGTTACTTCCTTTAAATAGAACTCATTTTTATCTACATCCTGAGTAAGAATATTGACTTTATCACTTTCAACGCCAGAGGCTGCGATGTAAAAGGGAATTTTATCTGTTTGAAAATTTTTCTCGTTTCCAAACCGAACATCTGAACGATATCCTTTTCCATCCTGTGCAAATCCACTGTTATAAATGCTAAAGAATATTTCCTCCTCTTGAATATAACCTGAACGTTCTCCTGTGTACTGGTCAGTTTTCATTGGAAATTCCTTATATTCCTCTCCTACTAGGCGAACCATATCTTTTTCCTCTAAAAAAACGTTGTTGTCATAAACTGCTGTGCTGCCTAACTCCAATCCCTCCATTTTTAATGCTTGAGCTTTACCTGATTTATTAATGAAAACAGCATAACTAAATCCTTCCCCATCTATATCCTGATCAGCCGTAGTAGACAGATAAAGAATTGCCTTCTTGTTATGTAGAAAATTTTCCTTTTCGATATCAGCTTTAGATAGAAGTAAACTGCTAGTTGCTTGTGTAGGTGTGAAAAAGAATGTGTATGCGAAATAAACAATAACCCCTAGGCCAATGATTCCGATTAGAGAAACTATATTTTTCTTCATATAAAATTCCCTCCTAAAAGTAAAATGACAATAGGCAGTATGTCGACTGTCCTATTGTCATTTGACTGTTAAATATTCCTTACTAAGGTTGTACCTGGCGCGTCCCGCACATCTCTAGGATATACTCCAAGCCCACCATCATCATCTAAATCTAAGTTACCGTTTAATTTATATGCAGACCAAATTAACTTCGAACAGTTTTTGGCTCCGTTATGTCCAGTAGATCTGTTAGTTGCAAAATTGTACGAATAACTCTGGCCTACTTGTGAATAGGCCCAATTAGCAGCATTATTTCTATTAGTTGAAGTGGTGCCCACCGATTTAACTAGAGCACCCGAGCTATCTACCTTTCTAGCAGTGGTAGAAATAGTGCGTACACCAGAAGAAGGAACAGATTCTACTATTGTAGTAGAAGTATAATAAAGTCCGACATGACCATGATCAAGATAGGCTGTTTGAGAAGGGGTGTAGTAGAAGTTACCTTTAGTACTGTTTCCTACACTAACTGTTCCACCACTTGCGCCTTGAGTTTGATTAGACTTTGCTTCAGCCAATCCTTGAGCTTGATCGTTTTTTAACTCTTTATAGATTTGTTCTAAAATCTGTTCTTCCGTTTCTCCAGTGTTTTTTGCAATTTCTTGAACACTGGCCATCATTTCTTCAGTAGAGACATCTGGTTGTAGGGATGAAATTTCATCAAGATACGAGTAGCTGTTGGCAGAGGCACTAGTAAAGGAAGTCGAGACGAGTAACATAGCTGATAACGATAGAGCAGCGAATGGTTTTTTCATAGTACAACTCCTTTTTCATATTTTTCCTACATCTATAATTTTAATCATTTAGTACAAATTTACAATTGGGAAAAAAATTCACAAAAACAAAATTTCCGCTAAACTAATAAAATATTCAGTCTATTAAGTGCTGATTATCTCATTAATTAAATTTCGACTCCTGTCGCTCACATTTCTGTGTGGGCGCAAATAATGCCACCTAAAGCTATTGCTGTTAAGTAGTCGCATAAAATTTTGAATCTTTTATTTAGTTGTAGATTTTAAATACAACTATTTTAAATTGGGAAAATAAATAGCAGTAAAGAAGGAAATGAATTCCTTTATCTAGAAATAAAAAGAGATGGTTAATTAAGGAGGATTAAAATGCAGTTAAAAACAATATTAAGAGAATGGCAAAATGAAAAAGGAGATTTGGATAATTTAGAGGAAGTTATAAAAGAAATGATTATTAATATAGGCTCAGTGGATGGAGAGCTAAGAGATAGCTTAATTTATTCTACTTTTTACCAACTTATAGAGAACAACAAATTGTCAAACTCCCTCATGGTGAAAATACTAGACGTCTGTTTATCAGAGGAATATTTATTTAAAGGCATAGGTGAACAGGACACGGATACTGTGTTTACTAGATCCTTCTCATCTCTAGTCCTTGCTTTGATTGTAGAAAAGGATAAAACAAAAGAATTTTTAGATAAGCAGCAATTAGAAGAAGTCTATAAAAAAACGACAACATACTTACAATCAGAAAAAGATGTGAGAGGTTATGTAGAAGGGAAGGGCTGGGCTCATAGTATTGCGCATGGCGCAGATCTCTTTGAATCTATTATTAGTCATCCTTCCAACGACATATTACACGCTGAAGAATGGCTAAACGTTATAAAAGCTTGTATTTGGAGGGATACTGTTCTCCAGGACGATGAGGATGAACGATTAATCTTTGCAGTGGAAGCAATGATTGAAAAAGGTTTACCGGAGGAAATGCTTGTAGAGTGGGTACATAACTTTGAGAGTTTATTGGAAGCAAAATTAAAAGAACAGAATCGCATAGTCTTTTACAAATATCGATCTAATGTTATGAACTTCTTAAAATCTCTTTATTTTCGTTTAACATATCTCGATCAAAATATACATACGCAACATCAAATCAAAAAAACATTGAAAAATTTACATGAAGCTATGTACAAGAGAGAGTAATCACAGGGACAGCAAGGAAAAAGGAGCAAATAGATGACTCATCAAACTACAGTCGTATGGGGACAACATCCCGTAAGGTTAAAGTGGCAGCGTTCCAAATTAATAGGAAACAAAGACACAGTAACAAGTGTACACGGATGCTGCTTTCACGAAGGAAAAATATTATTAGTTAAAGTGAAAAAGAGGGGATTTAATCTACCTGGAGGGCATATAGAAGGAAATGAAACTCCAGAAGAAGCATTACACCGAGAGGTCTTCGAAGAGGGCTCTGTAAAAGGTAAGGCTACTTATATAGGGGCTATTGAGGTAAATCATGAAGAAAATCCTTTCTTTGATCCAAATGGAAAATATCCTATAATTGGCTATCAATTATTCTTTCGGTTGGATATTGAAGAATGTCATCCCTTTCAGCGGAAGCACGAAACGACCACACGTATTTGGATGGAACCTGAAGAAGTTCCTTATGTCATTGATGATCATGATATAATTCATTCTATTATCGAAGAAGCAAAGATGGTTAAGTCTGTATACTAATTGAAAAACCTCAAAGCATATATGCTTTGAGGTTTATGTTTATTAGTTAGCTTCTGTATCACTTTCAATATCTTCTGTCTCAGTACCTTCCGTTTCGGTAGAGGTAGTGTCATCCGTACCATCAGTTCCTGTAGTACTATCTTGATCATCTTGAGTATCTACTTCGCCTTCATTTTCAGAAGGAATACCTGTATCATTTTGTCCATCATCTTCGAAAGTAGGATCCTCTACTTCAATATCATTGATATCATCGTCTCCATCACCACATGCTCCTAATAGTAATGCTGAACTTAAAACTATTGGTAAAGCGAATATTCTTTTCTTCATTTTAAATTCCTCCATTCATAGTTGGTAAATTTTTTCTAGGCCTACTTTATGTCTACCTCATATTTTTAACTTTAAACTTTATTCTTGTATCAATTTGAAAATAGCAAAATTTTAATATGAAAGACTTGGTAATATATATGTTATAATTTACATTTGTGTATATGGAAGAAGCTCCGAGGAGGACCATCATTGCTGCAAACTTTTTTAATAAATATATTATTTATAACTTTACCGGTTCTACTATTTGTCATTTTTATAGATAACTATAAGGGTAAAAAAAATTTATATTATTATATATTTTCTTCTATTGTTTCTATGTTTTTGTGTATGATTTATCCAATAAGATTAGAATTAGGTTTTACAGTAGATTTAAGATATATTCCGTTTATTACTCTGGCTTTATATGGCGGCCACAAGATAATATTGCCTTTATACATTACGTTAAATATTGTCCGTTTCTTTGTTGGTGGAGAGGGAATCTTTCAATCGTTTATTTTTTCAACATTGGCTTTTATTATTATTCCATTGCTGCATAAAAAGTTTACTAGCCTATCTCCTAAAAACAGAATAATTACAGGTATAATAGTAGTATTAGTAAACGGTGTGACTTACTTAATTTCGTTATCCACCTATTTTGAAACACTGAATTCCGAATATTGGAATATTGTTGGTTATGTAATTATTACTTATGCAGTAATTATGCTATTTAACATGATCATGATTGAAAAGATTCTGTCCAATATTAAACAGCGAGATAACTTTCTTCGTTCAGAGCGTTTGCATGTGATGAGCGAGCTGTCAGCATGTGTCTCTCATGAAATAAGAAATCCACTTACCGTAACCAATGGATTTTTGCAATTGTTGAGCGTATCGAAGGATATTACACCCAATGATAAAGTTTATATAGAATACTCATTAAAAGAGTTGAATAGAGCAGAAAGTATTTTGAATGATTATTTAGCATTTGCTAAGCCGCAATCAGTACATATGGTTGAGTCTACAATGGAGGAAGAATTAGTATATGTGAAAAACGTAATGATGCCCTTTGCTAAATTCAATGAAGTTGAAATCAGGCTAGAGTTTCAGAACACAGCAAAGATTAAATTTGACTCCAATCAAATGAAACAATGTATTATTAACTTAATAAAAAATGGTATTGAAGCGATGAAGGGCAAGGGGGGAATTCTTTTTGTCAAAGCTGTACAAATAGGAAAAGACATTGTTATTACCATTCAAGATCAGGGTATTGGGATGTCTTCAGAAGAAATAAGTCAGTTAGGGAAGCCATATTACTCTAATAAAAAAGAGGGGACTGGTCTTGGTATGCTGATGGTGTTTGGGACGATCTCTAAGCTAAAAGGAAATGTAGAAGTAAAAAGTAAGAAGGGTAAAGGAACGATATTCACTCTGACTATACCAATTTAAAAGGAAGGGCTAAATATTAGCGCTTCTTTTTTGGATTGAGTTACGTCCAGTTAGATAAGCTCAAATTTTAGTGTCACTATAAGCAATGCTTAGCTATAGGTGTGCACAATTAACATAATAGGGAGGTATATTTTATGGCATTATTAAATCCAACTCTGTTTGCAGAATGGATTGAACCTCATTCATTTGAATGGTACAACCAGCTTGGGGAAACAGCAAGGAGAATATGCATATTCATGGAGTTCTACTATATTAAAACCTAATGGAGAGAAAGTTTTTGATCAAGAGGTTAGAAAAATGATTGTGTCTAAAAAAGTATTAGATGTTGGTTGTGGTCATGGAGAATTTGCTATTAATTGTAGCTCGTTAGCAAAAGAGGTAGTAGGATTCGATGTAACTAACCTCTTTATTGAACATGGAAATAGAAAGAAGCCTGAGAATGTCTCTTTCATACAAGGTAGTACGAAAGAAGAGTTGCCCTTTTCAGAAGATCAATTTGACTGTGCATATATTCGGAAAGGGCCGACTTCTGGATATCCTGCTTTAACACAAACAGTGAAAAAAGGTGGAGCTGTACTCGGTTTGCATCCTGGTGACAATATGGACAAGGAACTGCCTATTTTATTTCCAAATCTTTTTCAAGCCAAGTTACCAAAAGACTCAACCTTAAAAGCTATAGAAAAAAGGTTAATAACAGCTAACTTTGATAAATGGGAGATAGAAACAGTGAGTAATATTGAAAAGCTACACAGCCCTATGGATGTCATTATAAAAAGATGCTTTGGACAGCATCCAAATATAATGCAGAAAATTATAAATGAAAATTTAGACGAAATAACAGAGATTTTTGCTTCAAACGATGAGGATGGCTTACCTATAACGAACTCTTACTATATTGTTCGTGCAACTGTTTAATCATTCATTACCAATGAACTTGCTTCTTCTTTCTAAAAGTAAGTTATCTCTCCATTCTCCATTATGTTTTCCAATTCGCTCTCGATATCCAACCACTCTAAATCCGTTTTTCTTGTGAAGTTCTATACTAGCTTTGTTTTCTGGAAATATACTTGCCTGTAGCATCCAATAACCATGTTCTTCTGAACTACCAATCAATTTTCCAAGTAACTGATTTCCAATTCCTAAACCGGTTGCTTTTGGATGAACGTAAATACCTACTTCCCCAACTCCTTCGTAAACAGCCCTGTGTGAAACGGGGCTAAGTCTGCACCAACCTTTTACTGCCTCATTATGTAGCATGACGAAAGTACATAGATTATCCGCTTTTGAAATCCATTGATCATATGAAGCTGGGGCACTCGTCTCAAAGGTTGCGTTACCAGTAGAGATACCTGCTTCATATATGTACCTGATTTGTTCCCAATCTTTTTCGTTTGCTAGCCTCATTTCCATAGATACTCCCCCCTTATAAAAAATATAAATATTTGAAATGTAAATGGCAAGAAATGTTTTCTTTACAAACATAATTTAAACGTTTAAAATTAGTTAGCCTAACTAACTAATTAAGGAGGAATTGAAATGCACCCTTTTTTTACTACTTTAAAATTGATTTCTCGACCATATAGTAGCAAAATGCATGATTTATTGATGCCACTAGGCTTAACAGAAATACAGTGGGGACTTATACGTATTTTGCAAGAAGAGGGACCTTCCACCTTTACGGATGTAGCAGCTTATTGGAGAGTAGAAAAGCCGTCCGTAACTCCGATAGCTCAAAAGCTAGTAGATCAAGGTCTAATCTACATAGGTACTGGCCAGGATAAGCGACAAAAAGTGATGCATTTAACAAGTCTAGGTGTTTTGAAATATAAGGATGCAAAATTAATAGTAGAAGCCTTTCAAATGGACCTATTAAAAGATATCACGGAAGAAGATAGAAAAATTACAGAACGAGTATTAGAAAAGCTACTTGTTAATATAAAGGGAAGATGATGGCATTGAAAAAAGAAAAATTATGGACAAAGGAATTTCTTTTCATTTCCTTGATCAATTTTATAATTACCTTAATGTTTTACTTATTAATCGTTACGATAGCCTCTTATGCTCAGTCAGAATACAGGGCAACTACTAGCACAGCAGGTCTAGTATCAAGTATTTTCATAATAGGGTCTCTCATAGGCCGATTAGGGGCAGGTAGAGTTATAGGGAATATAGGGACTCACAAAACATTGTGGATAGGATTATTATTTTTTACTTTTACGTCTGCCTTATATTTTGCGACTTTTAATATTGGACTTCTTATTGTTAATAGACTACTTCAAGGGATTGCTGTTGGTATTGCAGGAACAGCTACCGGCACGATTATTGCTCAAATCTTACCGAATACTCGAAAGGGAGAAGGAATAGGATACTACAGTTTAAGTGCCATATTAGCAACTGCTATAGGTCCATTTCTAGGCATTCTATTATTAAAAATGGAAGGTGGGTTCCAATGGATTTTTGCTATGAATGTAGTGCTTTCGGTTGTGTGCTTAATCATCTACGCGGTTGTAAAAATAGATGTGCCATTACCTAAATCTCCAAATCGAGATATGGAAAAAAGCTCATTTATATCGAAATTTATAGAGCCTAGAGCTATACCTATTTCTTTTGTCGCATTATTAATCGGATTTAGTTATTCTGGGGTCATGTCCTTTTTATCCTTCTATGCAGTTGAGATAAATCTAGTATCTGCAGCAAGTTATTTCTTTTTAATTTATGCTATAGTCGTTATTTTTTCTCGCCCTTTTACAGGAAAGCTGATGGATTCTAGAGGAGCTAATATTGTAACATATCCTTGTTTAGTTTTGTTTGCTATCGGTATGTTTTTATTCAGCCAGGCAACTGCAGGGTGGATGCTTTTACTTGCAGCAGCACTCATTGGGATCGGTTATGGTAACTTTAATTCAATCGCTCAAAGTGTAGCAGTGAAGGTAACTCCAGCCCATCGATTTGGTCTTGCTACATCCACTTATTTTATTTTATATGACATTGGATTAGGAGTAGGTCCATTTCTCTTAGGTTTCATAGTACCGTATAGCGGTTATCGTCCTATTTTTCTTTCCATGGTTTTTTTAATACTAATTTGTATTCCTATTTATTACCTACTGCATGGTAGAAGAGACAAAGAACTTTTAAAAATATCCTGAATGAATTAACTTCATAATCTTTTTTGTAAAACAGTAACAATTAAAAGGAACTAATGAGCTTTATTTAGAAATTGAATCAAGTCTAATAAACCCTTTGAAGGTAATAGATGTAACCGTCAAGTAGAATTGAACACTTTTTGCTAATTTAGAGTGAACACTTTTGCTTAAAACAAATTCTGTCGGTTTTTCATCCGATAACTGTCTCCATTCATGTGTATTACCTCCACACGATGT
>NZ_JAMAWN010000037.1:0-20144 GCF_023713305.1 Psychrobacillus sp. MER TA 171
CTTAACGAATGAGAGCAAGAATAAGGCAATGAAAAAGGGTATTTTCTGTTCAGTTTGAACAAAAAGTACCCTTTTTTAATTTTCAAAAACAAAATTATTATAAAAACGTAAGTTTTTCAGTGCCCTCAGCGTAGCGACGAGGAGGCTGAGGCCATGCCGGCGGAAAGCGTCCGACTGGAACGGAAATCGCTGCTCTCAAATTTTAAAAAGTGAGTAAGTGAACGACAAATCGTTTGCTTACTCACATAAATATCCGTGATTATTTCGGCATCCGACCTAACGGATTCTCTAAAGAAACAGTTGAGGTGATTATTGAATCTCCAACTGTTGCATTAGGTTAACTATGCTTAGTGATCATCACTGGTAGGCTTGCCTAAAGAAAACCCTTCAAACAAGCGCCCACCATAAGGCTGAAGCATCTCGTCGACAATCTCGACAATCTTCTCTTTTTCACGATGCTTGTAATAGGCATCGAAGGCTTCCGTAAATTTAATTGCAAATGATTCGTCAAATTGTTTCAAAGCACGATACCCCCATTTAGACGTACCCGTCCACTGCCGATTTGTTCTTAATACAAATTCACTGGCTAGATCGAAGAGGGAATGGACGACAAATAGCTCCTCTTGGGTATTTGTACAGCCAATAAAATCATCTAAAACATCTGTAAGAAAATAGCGTTTCATCGTAATAGTCTCTTTAGACCATTCCCTCGGTCCATTCGACAATAGTACGCGAGCCTCTTCTTTAATAGGGGACAATACCCCTTGCCCCTTTAATACCACTCCCTCCGCGACCATCTTTGGAAGGGAAGGCTTAGCCCTTTCACAATCCAGCTCAAAGAAGTGCTTGTAGGAGCTCAAACTATGGGCAAATACCTCTATTGGCCATCCTTCTAAGTATAGAGATTCTCTATAGGAGGTGAGAATGTGCTCATCGAATATTACAATATCCAAATCAGAGGTGGAGGTACCTTCTCCTCGAACAACACTCCCAGCTAAAATGGCTCCTAGACAATGAGGAAAGTATTGCTGAACAAAATGCTCAGCTACTACAAGTGGATCACTTTTCTTCTTAAACATTTACCTGCCTCCTTTGATAAAAGGATAACAAAAAAGAGGTTGCAAGTATGCAACCTCTTTTTAAAGATGACCCCTACGGGATTCGAACCCGTGTTACCGCCGTGAAAGGGCGGTGTCTTAACCGCTTGACCAAGGGGCCGTATAAATGGCGGCCGAGGGGATCGAACCCCCGACCTCACGGGTATGAACCGTACGCTCTAGCCAGCTGAGCTAGGCCGCCGTTATAACAACAAATATCATATTACAAGCGTTTGGACAAAGTGTCAATACTTTTTTAAAAAGATATTCATAAATAATCATTTACAAAAAAAACTGACAATTTATGTGCGGATAATAACCTAGGAATACGTTGGTTTTCGAGTGGTCCAGGGCCAAATGCATCATTCAATATTTCAGGGAATTCAAAACGTGGTATATCAGGTCGAAAAGTTTTTGAGAGTGATGCCAGGAAGAGACATACTTTTTGAAATCTACTAGGTATACTTCGAACATGAGTTGAATAGGGAGGAATACAATATGAAAACTATTTACGAACAAGAGCAAAAAAGAAGTTTCACATGGAGAAGGGTAGTTGAAAATATTCAAGCAAGAAAGGTCACCTTAACCTTAATGGCGACATTCTTTGTCCTTTCATTTTTCTTAGCCCAGGTTGTTCTATTCGAAGCGTCAGTACCATTTTTCTTGCCTATTTGGGCATTGGTTAGCTTAAGATTTCAACGATTTATTCCTTGGACATTTGCAGGAGCACTATTAGGAAGCTTGACGCTTGGATTAGGGCAATTGATGATTCATGTATTTCAGGGTATTTTCTTTACGCTTCAAGGAAAGAAGCTGATAAATAAAATCCCTATTCCCTTATTTGTATTAATAGATGTCGTATTGATCCAGGTTCTTTGGCAATTCGCTTCATATGGGGGTTCAGTTCCAGTTTCTGTTTGGTTAGCGATAGGGTACGAAGGTGTATTGAGCTTGTTCATGACAATCTTTTTGTTTCAGTTGTTCATTCCATTACCCGAATTGATCCATAAAAAATGGACAATGGAAAGGATGGGCTCTGCTTTATTAATAGGGGCCCTAGTGCTAACTGGTATGTCATCCTTTATCATTGGTTATGTTTCGGTTCCATTAATACTTGCACACCTAGTAATTGCTGTTGCTGCCGCGGTAGGAGGTGTTCAACTTTCTACTGTTGTGGCAGTCCTGGCGGGCACGGTATTAAGTATTTCCACCTTAAGCTTTAGTGGAATGATTGCGGTTTATGCCTTGACCGGCTTCTTAGCGGGTCTCCATAAGAGATTTGGCAGGCTCTGGCAGGCATTCAGTATGCTTGGAGCCACATTTTTCTTTCTGCTATATGATCGAACGTTACCCTTAGATTCGGTTTATATCGGCTCATTGGTAGCGGCCTCGCTAATCTTTTTTATGATTCCTTCTGCATGGATTAAGGATTTGAAGGAACAGCTTTATCCTGACACGACGCATGTCTTATTGAGAAGACAGAAGTGGATGACTGAAAAGGTGAATCATCAGTTACAGGAATTTCAACACTTTGTGGATTTCATTACGCGTTTTATATCAGATCGATTTGAACCTAAAGCAGCAAGTGAGGAGAGGGTAGAAGCATTAGTAACTTGTCAGTCTTGTTTTCATTATGAAAAATGTTGGGGGGCAAAATCAAACGGCATACCGAGTCTAATTCAACAATGGGAGGAGCAACCTAAAAAAGCGAGGATACAGTTAGAAAAGAAAATGCAGTTTAAATGCGTTAAACCATTACAAATAATGCACGAATTAAAGGAGAGGGAGGCGAAAAGAAAGCTAGCCTATGAAATGCAGCATGGCAAAAAGATGTTTGCCTTAAAATTGAGAGATATGGGAAATCATATGAGTGAGCTGATGAACAACTTAGAAAATAATGTTGCGTTGTATACATCCCAGGAGGAAGAGGTGAAACAGAAATTTCAGCAATGCAATATTCCGTTTTATCAAATAGATGTATTGAACATTGATGTGGGTCAGATGGAGGTAGTCTGCTGTTTGCCAATAGAAGCAAGAGGTAAAATGATAGGGGAAAGGTTAATAATTCCGATTTTATATGAGCTATGGAAGGAGCCTTTTGAAATAACTTCGATGAAAGAAGTTCATCACCCATATGAACATATTCAAGTATCATTTAAATCTTCTGTCCGATTTAGTGTTTCACACGATATATTTACTTCTTCTAGTAAAAATACAATCTATTCAGGAGATGCACATGCCGTTTTCCAGCTACACCCGGGGTTATTAGCTGTTATCTTATCGGATGGGATGGGTAATAATGTAGAGGCACATAGGGAAAGTAGGAGGGTAATGCAGTTTATGAGGGAATGTCTTCATAAGAAAATGGATCCTGAGACAACTATGCATACATTGCATTATATGATGAGTCTACAAGATGACTCAGATAGCTATGCTACGGTAGATCTGGCTTTAATAGATTTACAAAAGGGAGAGTTGTGGTCCTGGAAAGCTGGTAGTATGTCTACGTATCTAATTCGAGGTAATGAGATGCGTAAAATTGAAAGTAAGCATGTGCCATTTGGCTTTTTGCCTACTTTTTCAATAGAGGCGAAAAAGGTCGATATTAAAGATGGAGATATATTATTAATGCTATCAGATGGTGTGTTCTCAGCAAATACAACAATAGAAAAACAGGAGGCCTACTACAAAAAGGTGTTACAGGATCCTACAATGAGTGCAGAAAAATTTGTGAAGATTTTAGAGGAAACCTACTCATTGCCAGGAGATGATAGAACTGTAATCTTTATGCAGGTGAAGCATGCTGTACCGGAATGGTCGATATTTTCACCAAGACAAGCCGCAAAATTTCAAGAAAAAATGGTACACTAGACTAGTATAAATGTTTATAGAGAAGTGAATTATGAAGATAGATTATTTTTAAGGGAGAGATGAGAAGATGCATCCATTCGTTCGAAAGGTGAAGCAATATATAGACCAGCACCGATTGATTGAAGAAAAAGAGCGTCTTCTTATCGCTTGTTCTGGCGGTACAGACTCTGTTGCAGTGGTACTAGCCATGAGGGAACTTGCGGTTTTTTACAGTTGTGAGCTTGGTATTGTTCATACAGATCATCAATTGCGTGGAAAAGAGTCTGCCGAGGACCTCGAATTCGTCAAGGAATTAGCTAATCGTTTAAAACTTCCTTTCTATTCTGCTGCGTTAGAGGTGATGAGTAGAGTAGAACAAGAAGGGGGAAATGTTCAAGTTATTTGTAGGCAGGAGCGTTATTCCTTTTTCGATGAGGTGATGGAAACCTATAATTATAACAAGCTTTTGTTGGGACACCATGCAGATGACCAAATAGAAAATGTCTTGATGTCGTTAATAAGAGGTACTATTAGCTCCACGATAACGGGGATTCCAAAAAAGAGACCTTTTTCAAGTGGTCAAATAATCCGTCCTTTTCTAGGTGTTACAAAGCAAGAGATTGCAACCTATCTAAAGGACCAACAACAACTTCATAGACATGACCCAAGCAATGACAAACATACATATACAAGAAATCGAATTCGCCATCGATTAGTGCCTCTCTTGAAAGAAGAAAATCCAAATATAAGCGATCGCATAATGCATTTTGTAGAGAAACAGCTTCAGGATGAAAAGTACCTTCAAGAGATAGCGGCCAAAAAGTATGAACAGCTTGTGACGGTTAATGAGGAAGGGGCATTGGTTATAGATTCTCTAAGCTTTTCTACAGTTCCCATTGCTTTACAAAGAAGAGTGATTC
This sequence comes from Psychrobacillus sp. MER TA 171, assembly GCF_023713305.1. NCBI lineage: Bacteria > Bacillati > Bacillota > Bacilli > Caryophanales > Bacillaceae > Psychrobacillus > Psychrobacillus sp. MER TA 171. The sequence goes on from NZ_JAMAWN010000037.1 coordinate 4,868, forward strand.
TACTACTATTAGAGTATCTATACAAAAACTCCGATATACTACTTAACGATCGATTGATTGAATCCATTCTCGCCGCTTGCAATAATCATGAAGGTAATGAGGTATTACACTTACCAAATGCTTTTCATCTCACTCGCCATTACAACCACATACAATTTAGCGCTCATAAAACGGCACCTGTTATACGTGGGGAATTTGTTTTGTCGGAAGATTGTTGGATCAATTGCGGTGCTGGCTTTTCCATCTACTTAACGCGAAACTTAACAGACGATCTTTCCCAAGAGAAATGGTTTGTACAATTAGAAAACCACCACTTTCCGCTTTCTATAAGACAGAAGGTACAAGGTGATCGAATACGTATCAAGGGAATGTCCTCTTCTAAAAAAGTTTCCCGTTTATTTATCGATGAGAAGGTCTTACCAGAGGATAGGATGAGTTGGCCACTGCTTGTGCAAGCTAACAATGATACAATTGCAGTAATTGGCTTACGCTACGGAGAATTATTTTCAAAGCAACACAGCTCGCAGAACTATGTGATGTTTGTAAAGCGAGATAAATGACTAGGGGGACTAGAAATGCTAGAGAAAGATATTCTAGAGATTTTATTAACAGAAGAACAAATTCAAGAAAAAACAAATGAGCTTGGAGCTATGCTTACTGCAGATTATGCGGACCAATTTCCCCTTGCTATCGGAATTTTAAAAGGTGCAATGCCATTTATGTCTGATTTGATGAAACGAGTAGATACATACATCGAAATGGACTATATGGACGTTTCTAGCTATGGAAATGCTACTGTTTCTTCTGGTGAAGTGAAAATTGTAAAAGATTTGAATACAAGTGTAGAGGGCCGAGATATTTTAATTATTGAGGATATCATTGATAGTGGGATGACATTAAGCTATTTAGTAGATCTATTCAAGTATCGTAAAGCAAAATCTATTAAGATTGTCACATTATTGGATAAGCCGACAGGCAGAAAAGTAAAGTTAGAAGCTGATTATGTTGGTTTTATAGTTCCAGATGCTTTTGTTGTTGGTTATGGATTAGATTACGCAGAAAAATACAGAAACTTACCGTACGTGGGTGTTCTTAAAAAAGAAGTTTACTCTTTTTAAATTAGAAGCTGCGAGGCTCTATGAAAGCCATTAATAGATATGAACAAAGCCTTAAAATTTTGTTCTTTTTTAGAAGGCTTTTCATTGTACGCCAAAAAAAACGTATGTTAAGATAATCATTAGTTTTTCTGTTTACCTTGTGAGGAGGCTAGGAATGAATCGAGCATTGCGCTACGCCATATTGTATTTATTGATATTTTTTGTGATTGTAGGAATATTTGCTACGTTCAATACAAATAATACCCCTACTAAAAATATTCGTTATGATGAATTTATGACTTCACTTTCAAAAGGTGATGTTACTAGCTTTTCAATGCAACCTGAACAAGGAGTTTACTTTATAGAAGGTTCTATGAAGGGCTATGAAGAAGGAGAAAAGTTTTTAACTAAACTTCCTTACAATAGTGAAAAAGTGCTAGAGAGAATAGATTCACTAGCAACTGCAAATAATGTACAAATTGATGTTATTGAAACTTCAAAAACTAGTGGCTGGGTACAGTTCTTTACCGGTCTACTTCCTTTCTTGATTATCATCATTTTATTCTTCTTCTTATTGAGCCAATCTCAAGGCGGTGGTAACCGTGTGATGAACTTCGGTAAGAGTAAAGCAAAACTGTATGATAACGACAAGAAAAAAGTGAAATTCCCAGATGTTGCTGGGGCAGATGAAGAAAAAGCAGAGTTAGTAGAAGTTGTAGACTTCTTGAAAGATCCACGCAAGTTTGTAGAAATTGGAGCACGTATACCTAAAGGGATTCTTTTAGTAGGTCCTCCAGGTACTGGTAAAACGTTACTAGCACGTGCTGTAGCTGGTGAAGCAGGAGTGCCATTCTTCTCTATTAGTGGTTCTGACTTCGTAGAGATGTTCGTTGGGGTCGGTGCATCCCGCGTACGTGATTTGTTTGAAAATGCAAAGAAAAATGCGCCTTGTATTATTTTCATAGATGAAATTGATGCAGTTGGTCGTCAACGTGGAGCAGGTCTTGGTGGCGGTCACGATGAGCGTGAGCAAACACTAAACCAATTACTTGTTGAGATGGATGGTTTTGGAGCTAACGAAGGTATTATTATCATCGCAGCTACAAACAGACCAGACATTCTAGACCCGGCTCTTCTACGTCCTGGACGTTTTGACCGTCAAATTACAGTAGGTCGCCCAGATGTTAAAGGTCGCGAAGCAGTGCTTCAAGTACATGCACGCAACAAGCCTTTAGATGATACGGTGGATTTGAAAGCAATTGCTCAACGTACACCAGGATTCTCTGGAGCAGATTTAGAAAATCTTCTAAATGAAGCTGCCCTGGTAGCTGCTAGAAGAAACAAAACAAAAATTGATATGTCAGACATTGATGAAGCAACAGACCGAGTTATTGCTGGACCAGCTAAATCTGGGAAAGTAATATCTCCAAAAGAACGTAAAATTGTTGCCTTCCATGAGGCTGGACACGTAGTAGTAGGTTTAACACTAGATGACGCAGAAGTCGTTCATAAAGTAACTATTGTACCTCGTGGCCAAGCTGGTGGATATGCGGTAATGCTTCCAAAAGAAGATCGTTACTTCATGACTAAACCAGAGCTTTTGGATAAAGTTTCAGGATTACTTGGTGGTCGTGTTGCCGAGGATATCGTCTTTGGAGAAGTTTCTACAGGAGCTCATAATGACTTCCAACGTGCTACTGGTATCGTCAGAAAAATGGTTACGGAATATGGTATGAGTGACAAGCTAGGACCAATGCAATTTGGTCAAACTCAAGGAGGAAATGTCTTCCTAGGTCGTGACTTTAACTCAGAGCAAAATTATTCCGATAAGATTGCATATGAAATTGATCATGAGATGCAAACGATGATCAAAGAGCAATACGAACGAACTAAACAGATCTTAACAGAGAAACGTGATTTGTTAGATTTAATCGCAAATACGTTATTAGATGTTGAAACGTTAGATGCTGCTCAAATTTTACATTTACAAGAGCATGGAACACTACCTGTTCGTGAATACGATCAAAACGATCAAAAGGTTGATTTGAGTAAGGAAAAGGATTCCGATGCTACAGGAGCTTCTTCTGATCCGACAATCGGTGATTTACCATCAGAAAAAGGCACGTCTCATGAGACAGGTCCTATTCTAGAAGAACGTACAGATAGTACTTCAGATCCAATTCAAGAAAAACGTCCAACTGATAAATAAAATATATAGCTGAGTGATTTTCGTCTTTAGGCGAGTCACTCAGCTTTTTTATTTCTCGGGAAATATGGTATGATGTGTTGGAAATCTACGTAAAAGTGAGGAAAATCTTCATGATACTTGTGCTTGATACAGGAAATACAAATATTGTCCTAGGAATTTACCATAATGATCAGCTGATTCATCACTGGAGAATGGAGACGGACCGTCGTAAAACAGAGGATGAGTTCGGGATGCAGGTCAAAGCACTCTTTTCTCATGTTAATATAACTTTCGAACAAATAGAAGGTATTATCATTTCCTCAGTAGTGCCGCCAATTATGTTCTCCTTAGAAGCGATGTGTAAGAAGTATTTTGGTATAAAACCCTTAGTTGTAGGTCCCGGTGTAAAGACGGGATTGAATATAAAATATGAAAATCCTCGTGAAGTCGGTGCCGATCGTATTGTTAATGCAGTAGCAGCTATTCATGAATATGGAGCACCTTTAATTATTGTGGACTTTGGTACTGCAACCACTTACTGTTATGTAAATGAAAAAGGTGAATACTTGGGTGGTGCTATAGCTCCGGGAATCGGTATTTCAACAGAAGCATTATTTGAAAAGGCTAGTAAGCTTCCTAGAATAGAACTTACAACTCCAGAGCATGTAATCGGCAAAAATACAGTTTCCGCCATGCAATCTGGTATCGTATTTGGATACGTTGGGCAAGTGGAGGGCATTGTAAATAGGATGAAAAAAGTTTCTAAAGTGAATCCTAAAGTTATATCTACAGGAGGACTTGCTCCTTTAATAGGTAATGAAACAACGATTATGGATATGATTGATCCTTTTCTTACGTTAAAAGGATTGTATTTAATTTATCAACGAAATATAGATGAAAGAGGTATGAGATAAATGAATGATTATTTAGTTAGAGCTTTAGCTTTTGAAGGAAGTGTTAGAGCATTTGCAGTTCGCACAACAGGTACGGTAGGTGAGGCACAGCAACGTCATCAAACGTGGCCAACTGCTTCTGCCGCATTAGGTAGATCTATGACCGCTGCAGTTATGATGGGAGCAATGTTAAAGGGTGACGATAAGTTAACAGTTAAAGTAGAAGGAAACGGTCCTATTGGTCCTATGATCATCGATAGCAATGCTAAAGGTGAGGTGCGTGGATATGTAACAAATCCTCAAGTACATTTCGACTTAAACTCAGTAGGTAAGCTTGATGTTCGTCGTGCAGTTGGAACAGAGGGTACTTTAACAATTGTCAAAGATCTAGGAATGCGAGATTTCTTCACGGGACAAGTACCAATAGTTTCTGGAGAAATTGCAGAGGATTTCACTTACTATTACGCTATTTCAGAACAAGTTCCGTCCTCAGTAGGTCTAGGAGTATTGGTTAACCCAGACAACTCCATTTTGGCTGCTGGTGGGTTTATCATTCAGTTATTACCAGGGACAGATGACGAGACTATTACAATTATAGAAGAACATTTAAATAAGATGGAGCCGGTGTCTAAGTTAATCGAAAAAGGATTGACTCCAGAGGAACTATTATTTGAAATTCTTGGGAAAGAAAACGTTCAAATATTAAATGAGATGCCAGTACAGTTTGAATGTAATTGCTCTAAAGATCGATTTGGTAGTGCAATTATCAGTCTTGGGGAAAGTGAAATCCGTGACATGATTGAAGAAGACGGTGGTGCTGAGGCTCAATGTCATTTTTGTATGGAAAAATATAATTACTCAGTAAATGAATTGGAGTCTTTTATCGATGAAATCAATTCATAATAATGTTCCAACTCAACCTAAACGACGTTTAAAAACGAAACCGGTACTTATTGTACTAGGTATACTTTTACTTGGAAACTTACTTTGGTTTATAGCTTGGTTAATACCAAATGATCAACAAGCAAAGGCATCCGAAGAAGTCGCTTCAGTTGATGGAAAGATTATTACGAAAGAGCAATGGATGGCTTCCATGGAAACAATTTATGGAAAAGAAGTATTATTAGATATGGTAAACGCAGAAGTCATGGAGGCTGCTGCGAAGAAAAACGATATTAAAGTAACGGACGCAGAGATAGATCTGGAGCTAGCGCTTATTAGGTCCACAAGGGAAGGTACAGACACTTCCCTTCAAGCATATGACGATGAGATATTACGAAAGAAAATTCGATCTCGCCTTATTTTAGAGAAGGTATTAGCAAAAGATGTTAATGTAAAGGAAAAGGATATAAAGGATTTCTATGAAAATAATAAAAATCTATATAATATCCCAACTTCCTACCGTACTAGCGTTATTTACGTGGCTACAGAAGAGGAAGGGAAAGCTGTTTTAAAAGAACTCAAGGATGAATCGTCCTTTGATGGTCTGGCAAGAGAGCGTTCGACAGATCCAAGTTCTGCAAGCTTAGGTGGAGACGTGGGTTATATCTCTAAAGGTACTGATTCGATAGATGAAGTTTTAGTTGAGGCATTAGAGAAAGTTAAAGAAGGAAAGACTAGCGGAGTTATCGCTCTTAAGGATGGCCGTTATGCAATAGCACTTGTAAAGGATATATTTGAAGGACAAGCATTCTCTTATGAGAAAGTAGAAGATCATATAAAGAGAGAGTTGGCACTAAGTCAAATACATCAATCTGTAACACAAGAATCATTCTGGCAGGAATATAAAGCAGAATGGATATATGGCGAACAGTAAAAATAAGACTTTAAACCGCCCTCCAGTGTTGGATGAATCTAACATTGGAGGGCGTTTTTTTTAGACGACGCAAGAGATTGTCGGGAATATACTATGCTGCTACTCGAAATGGATTCATTTTTGAAAACAAATGTATATAAGAGTCTAAAGTCCCGTAGAATATATAGGACAAGAATTTAAATTTTTGTTTGTACTGTAGTAAAAGGGGTAGGTTAGTAATTATGGAAATGTGTGTGAACTGCTTATTTTAAAAGAGTAGTCAATAATAAAATTTACTTTATTTGGCGAACTGTATTAATTGACAGTAGTTCTCAAAGATTGATATGATATAGGAAATAAAACCTATCAATCAAGTAGGGATTAGGAGTGAATCGTAGAATGGCAAAATTAGCGAATAGTGTAGCAGATTTAATAGGTAAAACACCGATTGTTAAATTAAACAGAGTGACTAGCCCAGAAGATGCTGAGGTTTATGTGAAATTAGAATATTTTAACCCTGGAAGCAGTGTAAAAGATCGTATTGCTCTAGCAATGATTGAAAATGCTGAAAAAGAAGGCAAATTAAATGCAGAAAGCACAATTATTGAGCCTACAAGTGGTAACACAGGAATCGGGCTAGCAATGATTGCGTCAGCAAAAGGATATAAAGCTGTATTAGTAATGCCAGACACAATGAGCTTAGAGCGTAGAAATTTACTTCGTGCATATGGTGCTGAATTAGTGTTAACACCTGGAGCTGATGGTATGAAGGGTGCAATTGCGAAGGCGCTAGAACTATCGAATGAAAACGGTTGGTTTATGCCACAACAATTTAATAACCCTGCAAACCCAGAGGTGCACCGTTTAACAACTGGTCCTGAAATTGTAGAAGCATTTGACCAATTAGATGGATTTGTTGCTGGAATCGGTACTGGTGGTACAATTACAGGTGCTGGTGGCGTGTTAAAGGAAAAATTCCCGAATATCCACATTGCTGCAGTTGAACCAAAAGATTCAAGTGTCCTTTCTGGTGGTAAACCAGGACCGCATAAAATTCAAGGGATTGGCGCTGGCTTTGTACCAGAAGTATTAGATACTAAGTTATATGATTCCATTATTCAAGTTTCTAACGAGGATGCTTATGCTACTTCTCGTGAAGTTGCTAAAAGTGAAGGAATCTTAGGTGGAGTATCTGCAGGTGCTGCTATTTATGGAGCGCTTCAGTTAGCGAAACAACTTGGTAAAGGGAAAAAAGTTCTTGCAGTGATCCCTGACAACGGGGAACGTTACTTGAGTACACCTCTTTATCAATTTGAAGACTAATTTATATATGTTTCGAAAGTTAATTTCATAAGAGTTGATGTAACGAGAGGGAGTTTGTTTACTTCCTCTCTTTTTTGTGGCAAAAAGTAACAGTTTCACGTTAAGATGAAGTCAGATTGTTTTTAGGGGGAAATGAAAATAGTGGGATTACATCTTCATACACATTCATTCCAAATGTCTAAAGAGGCATTTTTTTATGGATATAAAGAGCTTACCAAAAACGAAACACATCATCTGTTCTTAGAGAGTGGGAGAGGCGGTCATATTTCTGTAGCGGCCTGGAATCCATTAGCTACTATTAGGTCTGAGGAGAAGGGTATCCATGTTAAGTGGAGAGAAGGAGGGGAGGAATCTATAGAGGGAGAACCCTTAGATGAGCTCGAGCGTCTCATTGCAAACTATAAGATTTCTTACGATAACAGCCTTCCTGATTTTCAAGGGGGAGCAGCTGGTTTTATTAGCTACGATTATGCTAGAAAGATAGAAGTGCTACCAACCCATTCAGAAGATGATTTGCATATACCGGATATATACTTTTATCTATTAGATAGCTGGGCTGTGTTGGATGTGGAGACTGAAACAGTAACATTGATGAAGCTCTCTAGCAGTAGTGAGGATTTAGAGGAAATGGAAGAGCGATACAAACAGGCAGCCGATCAGGGCATATCCTCTAGAATCTTCTTGACAGGAGCTGCAATGGAAGTTCAAGAGGATTCATCGGAGCTACATGTGTCGATGAGTTCAGAGGAATTTGAAGAAGCTACGCTAAAAATTCAAGAATATATTGCTCAAGGAGACGTTTTCCAAGTTAACTTATCAGTTCGTCAATCTAAAGAGTTAAAAGCATCTGCCATTGAAATGTATGAGGCATTGCGTACCTTCAACCCTTCTCCTTATATGGCATATATACAGTCACCGGAGTTTACTGTCGTATCAGGATCTCCTGAGCTATTAGTAAAGAAAAAGGGGCTGGAGCTATCTACAAGACCCATCGCTGGTACAAGACCTAGGGGGAAAGACGAGGCAGAAGATCTTTTATTGGCCAATGAGCTGATTGAAAATGAAAAAGAGCGTGCTGAGCACGTCATGCTTGTAGATCTGGAGAGGAACGACTTAGGGCGCGTTTCTGCTTATGGCACAGTGGAAGTAAATGAGTTTATGGTGATTGAGCGTTATTCCCATGTCATGCATATTGTTTCAAATGTTAAGGGGCAGCTACGTCAAGGGGCGACAAATGCAGAAATAGTTAGAGCAATGTTCCCAGGTGGAACCATTACTGGAGCACCAAAAATAAGAACCATGGAAATCATAGATGAGTTAGAGCCTGTTCGAAGAGGATTATATACAGGTTCTATAGGATGGCTTGGATATACCGGGGATTTAGAGCTTAATATCGTTATACGGACAGCATTTATACAAGAAAGAATGGCTCATATCCAAGCAGGAGCGGGTATAGTAATTGACTCAAAGCCTAGTGCAGAATATATAGAGTCGATTAACAAGGCAAAGGCTCTATGGCAGGCAAAGGCTATGGCGGAAGGAGCAAGCAAATGATTCTAATGATTGATAACTATGATTCCTTTACTTACAATTTAGTACAATATATCGGAGAGTGTGGGGTAGAGATAAAGGTTGTTCGTAATGATGAGCTTTCAATAGAAGACATCGAACAATTATCACCACAAGTTATAGTTGTTTCTCCAGGTCCCTGTACCCCGAACGAGGCAGGTATCAGCTTAGAAGTAATCACCTATTTCGCCGGGAAAATACCTTTACTAGGGGTTTGTTTGGGACACCAATCCATTGGCCAAGCGTTTGGGGGGAATGTAATTCGTGCAGAACGACTGATGCATGGGAAAACGTCTCCGGTCTTTCATGATGGTAAAGGTGTTAATAAGAATATGCCTAACCCGTTCCTTGCTACTCGCTATCATTCTTTAATAGTAGAGAGGGGCTCACTTCCAGACAGTCTCGAAATTACATCCTGGACAGCGGAGGGAGAAATAATGGGAATACGCCATAAGGATTTTCCAGTAGAGGGTGTACAGTTCCACCCGGAGTCTATCATGACGGAGGAAGGAAAAAAACTAATCCAAAACTTTGTGCATGACCACTGCTATGCTAAGGAGCTATCCTAAATGGAGGCTTGGAAGAATGGGCAATTATATAAAGCTAGTGAATTAACGGTATCAGCCTATGATCATGGCTTCTTATATGGCCTTGGCTTTTTCGAAACGTTTCGTACTTACAATGGCAACGTATTTTTATGGGATGAGCATTGGTTGAGACTCACAGAGGCACTGGCCGATTTTCGTATAGACTTGCCATATGACAAGCAGGCCATTTTGGAGGCTGTGAATTTATTAACAGAAGCGAATAAAGGGGAAGACGGGTATTTTCGTTTAAACGTTAGTGCAGGTATTCATGATCTGGGATTACAGCCAAACAATTATCAGGAACCAACCGTTATTTTATATCGAAAGCCCCTTCCTCCGATGATACGTGGTAAAGAGAAGTCGGCAGTATGGTTAAAGACTGTCAGAAATACTCCAGAGAGCAGCATTCGTCATAAATCCCACCACTTTGCAAACAATGTTCAAGCGAGGCTTGAACTAGACTCACTAGCTGTTCAGGAAGGGATTTTTATAAATGCCTCAGGTTATGTGGCAGAAGGTATTACTTCAAATGTCTTTTGGGTAAATGGCGGGAAAGTATATACTCCCTCTGTTGAGACTGGAATATTAAATGGAACGACGAGAAAATGGACTTTAAAAAATTGTACAAGCGATATAGAAGAAGGTTTTTACACAAAGAATCATTTAGAATCTGCGGAAGAGGTTTTTATAACAAACGCAGTTCAGGAGCTGGTTCCGATTAAAAGTATTGGCGGGAAACAGTTTTTAGGAAATCTCGGTCCTGTTTACAAAGAGCTCCACAAACAATATGTTGCGTGTATTCAGGGAAAAAGGAGAGCATAACATGAATTTAAAACATAATTTACAAACATTTAAAGCTGGAGGAGTTACTCTAGATTTTCGAAATGAAACGATTATAATGGGCATTCTTAATGTTACACCGGATTCCTTTTCGGATGGTGGAAGGTTCAACGAGATAGAGCAGGCTGTCGGTAGAGCAAAACAAATGGTAGCCGAAGGAGCAAAAATAATAGATGTTGGGGGAGAGTCCACTAGACCAGGATACACGCCAATATCTGATGAAGAAGAAATTGCGCGTGTTGTACCGGTCATTCAAGCTATTAGCCGACAAGTGGATGCAATCATTTCTATTGATACGTATAAATCAGCTGTAGCTAGAGCAGCTATAGAGGCCGGGGCGCACATCATTAATGATATTTGGGGAGCTAAGAAAGATCCGGAGATTGCCAATGTGGCAGCCGAATTCAATGTCCCAATTATACTCATGCACAATCGAGATGGTGAGGACTATGTAGATTTTTGGATAGAGGCGAAGAAGGATTTAGAAGAAAGCATCCATATTGCCAGGACAGCAGGTGTACCTCATGAAAATATTTGGTTAGACCCAGGTATAGGATTTGCAAAATCTCATGATCAAAATATTTTAATGATGCAGCATTTAGCTGACCTCGTGGATATGGGCTACCCAGTATTGTTGGCTACTTCCCGTAAGCGTATGATTGGTAATGTATTAAATTTGCCAGTGGACGAACGTATGGAGGGTACTGGAGCGACAGTATGCTATGGTGTCCAGCTTGGCTGTCATATAGTGAGAGTTCATGATGTCAAGGAGATGGCAAGAATGACGAAAATGATGGATGCTTTATTAGGTAAAGGCATCGAGATGAAAGCGGAGGCTTAACAGATGGACTATATACATTTAAATGATTTAGAATTTTACGGATTTCATGGGGCACTTCCAGAGGAAACAAAGCTCGGGCAAATTTTTAAAGTAACGGTGACTCTTGCCTGTGACTTAAAAAAAGCCGGGGAAACAGATAATTTAGACGAAACGGTTAACTATGCTGAGGTGTTTGAGCTTTGTAAGGAGGTCGTGGAGGGAAAACCCTACTTGTTAATAGAAGCTGTTGCGGAAAGAATTGCTTCTCGAATACTGGAGCAGTATAAGGAAAAAGTAAGTGGATGCCGAATACATCTAGTAAAACCAAACCCTCCTATAGTAGGCCACTACACTTCGGTAGCTGTTGATATAACGAGGGGTATATTATGAACGTAGCATACATTTCCTTAGGATCGAATATAGGGAATCGATTAGAATTTTTACAAGAAGCAGTTGGTTTATTGAAGGAGACACAACAGATAGATGTTCTGAAGGTGTCGTCGGTCTACGAGACAGCTCCAGTCGGTTACGTGGACCAAGCGTCATTTTTAAATATAGTTGTAGAACTGAAGACTTTATTTACTCCACATGAATTATTAGGAAAATGCAATGAAATAGAGGACTTACTGGGGAGAAAGAGAATAGTTCGCTGGGGTCCAAGAACAGTAGACCTTGACATTTTGTTGTATAATGAAGAAAATATGAAAACAGAAGACCTCATTATTCCTCATCCTAGGATGGCAGAAAGAGGCTTCGTGCTTGTTCCGCTTATGGAGTTAAATCCTAATATAATCGATCCGCGGACAAAACAAGCTTTTTCGAATTTAGTGCATGACCAGAAAGAGGGCGTCCATTTATGGAGAAAGTTCGATGGGGTCGACGCATTCGTGCATTTCGAAGGTTAAAGATGATCAAGCAAGTCGAGCTTGCAAAAGAAATGGATATGTCTGTGTCTATACTTGGGAAAATTGAACAAGGTAAGCGAGCTCCAACCGAAGCACAGTTGGAAAAGATTGCTGCCATACTTGATATAAAGCTAGAAGAACTAAAAGGAGAAATAGAGGCAGGTGAAGATAAATGACAAATGCACCGACTAAGCCATTTCAAATTGGTAACCATGTAATGGATAACCGGGTGGTTTTGGCACCTATGGCTGGTATTTGTAACTCAGCATTCCGTCTAACGGTTAAAGAGTTTGGAGCGGGACTTGTCTATGCAGAAATGATTAGCGATAAGGGAATTGTTCAAAAAAATGAAAGAACATTAAGCATGCTTTACATTGATGAACGTGAAAATCCATTGTCTTTGCAAATCTTTGGCGGAGAAAAAGAAACACTAGTAGCTGCAGCGCAATATGTTGATCAGCACACTTCAGCTGATATTATTGATATTAACATGGGTTGCCCAGTGAATAAGATTATAAAATGTGAGGCTGGGGCAAGATGGCTCTTAGACCCTAACAAGATATATGAGATGGTATCTGCAGTTGTAGATAATGTAAAAAAACCTGTAAGTGTAAAAATGCGTACAGGCTGGGATGAAGAACACTTATATATGGTAGAAAATGCACAAGCAGTCGAGCGCGCTGGTGGAGCAGCCGTTGCCGTACACGGACGTACTCGTGTACAAATGTATGAGGGAGAAGCTAACTGGGACTTAATACGACAAGTGAAAGAAGCAGTTAATATTCCTGTCATCGGTAATGGGGACGTGAACACTCCACAAGATGCAAAACGTATGTTAGAGGAAACAGGCGTCGATGGTGTAATGATCGGACGAGCAGCATTAGGCGACCCATGGATGATTTATCGTACAGTGGAATATTTGGAAACAGGCGAGCTAAAGCCTGAACCTACTGCGCAAGAGAAGATTGATGTATGTTTACTGCATTTTGATCGTCTAACTGCTCTTAAGGGAGAGCGTATTGCGGTCCGGGAAATGCGTAAGCATGCAGCTTGGTATCTTAAAGGAATCCGTGGAAACGGGACGGCTAGAAATATGATTAACCAAACAGAAACTGCACAAGAGCTTAAGGATTACTTGCGCTTCTTTGCAGAAGAGTCTTTAAAGGAATATAATGAGGCTAGCACAATTCTTGCTTAATTTAGTGGGCTGTCACATCAAGTGACGGCTCTTTCCGTTTTTTATTTAGTCGGTATGGCGAGTGACAGAAATAAAAGATGAAGTAAACACTGAAATTGTGTACAATAAATGCAACGTAAAGGATACTTGCGAATAATAGATTGTAAAAGGAGTGAAGGAAATGTCTAACATGGAAGAATTAAATGATCAACTTTTGGTGAGACGCCAGAAGATGACTACGATACAAGAAAAAGGATTAGATCCATTTGGCGGAAAGTTTGAAAGAACTCATTTAAGTGACCAAGTCGTTTCTGAATTTGAAGAGTTCACAAAAGAGCAGTTAGAAGAAACGCCTCACGAAGTAGTAATAGCTGGGCGAATCATGACGAAGCGCGGAAAAGGAAAAGCAGGGTTTGCGCATATACAAGACCTAGGTGGCCAAATTCAGATTTATGTACGAAAAGATGCAATTGGTGAAGATGCTTACGAGCTATTTACTACAGCAGACTTAGGTGACATCGTAGGCGTTCGAGGTAAAGTATTTAGAACTCAGGTAGGTGAATTGTCAGTAAAAGCAACAGAGTTTACCTTCTTAACTAAATCCTTACGTCCAATGCCAGAGAAATTCCACGGGTTAAAAGATGTTGAACAACGCTACCGTCAACGCTACTTAGATCTAATGACTAGTGCTGAAAGCAAAAACACTTTTATCACTAGAAGCCGTATTATTCAATCTATGCGTCGTTACTTAGATAGCCAAGGCTACTTAGAAGTAGAGACACCATTGTTACATACTGTAGCAGGGGGAGCAGCAGCTCGTCCGTTTATTACTCATCACAATGCATTAGATATGGAGCTTTATTTACGAATTGCAATTGAATTACACTTAAAGCGTCTGATTGTAGGCGGTTTAGAAAAGGTTTATGAAATAGGCCGTGTATTCCGTAATGAAGGTGTATCTACTCGTCATAATCCTGAATTTACAATGATCGAGTTATATGAGGCATACGCTGACTATAAAGACATCATGAATCTAACAGAAAATCTAGTAGCGCATGTTGCTCAAGAAGTTCTTGGTTCTACTACAGTTATGTATGGAGATGATGAGATCAATCTTGCTCCTGGTTGGAGACGCTGGCATATGGCAGATGCAGTCAAAGAGACTTCAGGAGTTGATTTCTGGAAAGAGATGACGAAAGAAGAAGCTCATGCCTTGGCTAAAGAACATGGAGTAGAAGTTAAACCTTCTATGGAAGTGGGACATGTACTAAACGAATTCTTTGAACAAAAGGTAGAAGAAACTTTAGTTCAACCAACATTTATCTATGGACATCCAGTAGAAGTTTCTCCACTTGCGAAGAAAAATCCAGAGGATGGACGTTTTACAGATCGCTTTGAGCTGTTTATTGTTCGTCGTGAGCATGCTAATGCTTTCACAGAGTTAAATGATCCTATTGATCAACGTAATCGCTTTGAAGCGCAATTAGAAGAGAAAGCTGCCGGAAACGATGAAGCACATGAAATGGATGAAGATTTCTTAGAGGCATTAGAATATGGAATGCCACCAACAGGTGGACTAGGAATTGGAATAGATCGTTTGGTAATGTTATTAACAAACTCCCCATCTATTCGCGATGTTTTATTATTCCCTACTATGCGTCATAGAGATTAAAGAGCTTAAGAATGGGACACTACTAGTAGTAGTGTCTCTTTCTATGTATACGACTATATATTGAGTGAGAATTATTTTAATTATTTTACTTTTAAAAAGCCCTTGTAAAAGGTGCTGACAGGGTGGTATAGTAATCAAGTTCCCAATTTTACTTCTAAATCTCACAAAAATAACTTGAAAAAAGTTGTTGACATTGAAAAGTAGATTTGGTAAGATAATAAAGTCGCCAAAACGAACGGCGCAATGAACATTGAAAACTGAACATGCAAAACGTTAAGACATATAGCATCAACAAGCTTCGGCTTGATTGAAGCAAAACAATTTTTGACATCATTTAATGATGATGCCAGCAAAACAAAATGAGCTTTTTAAGTTCTCTATTATGGAGAGTTTGATCCTGGCTCAGGACGA
>NZ_JAMAWN010000038.1:0-19061 GCF_023713305.1 Psychrobacillus sp. MER TA 171
TTATGACTAGACCGAACGAAGGAATGTATGCGTGCGACGCAAAGAGATATGGGAGGGTACGTCATCATAAGTTCTGCAGAGAAACAGAGTGCATCCAAGAATAGTATATTTATGGAATTTTTAACCAAGATTTTTAGCGGAGCACAGCCTTCGTTTCCAATATTTTTAATAAGTGGTTTAATAAGGGTGCAAAAGATCAGTTAGACGAGTTAAAAAAATTTTTTTCACTTTAAAATACGTAATGAAACCATTGGTACGACTACATTTTAAGAGGGAGTCGTCGCCTCCTCTCCAACCAATAAGAATGGGGAGGGGAGATGTCTTACTAGAAAAAATGGAATTTTAAAATAGAGACTATGCTAGAAAATTTAATCTACGCTACGAGGTGACCTTCCGAGAGCACGTTATGTGACAATTCCACTGATTTAAGTGTAATTGAGTTATTCAACATTTGAATATCTATTATCTCCCATCGTATGATTAGAGCTTTCCCCTGGTTTTGCATTTGGATTTATTGGATTCTGGTTATTGTTATTAATTTTCTTATTTCTCCTTTCAACTAGGAGAGCAAAAGCGATAATAATAAAAAGAATAAGAAGAACTATTAGCCAAATCATATTTACCCCTCTTTTGTTTAAAAAAAATAATTTTATCCACTAACTGTGACATTAGTTTTAGTGTAACATTTCATCAACAATACTACCTTATGTATAACACAAAGACATTTATTAATAAAAGGATAGAAAAGTTTGAGGTAGGGATTGGGAAGGAGTTTGTCGAATTAGGAATACTTATAATTAAAACGAGGTGGACCTTTTGATGGAATTTATAATTGATAATGATTTTTTTAGTAAAGCAATTTCAGATGTTAATAGAGCAGTGACTTCCAAAACGCCTTTTCCTATTCTTACAGGTATTAAGATTACTGCTGATGAAAGTGGCTTAACGCTAGTGGGCAGTAATTCTGATATTGTTATTGAGACAATTATCCCTTTGATGAATGATGGAGTAAAAGTGCTGGAAGTGTGTATACCAGGGAGTGTTGTAGTTTCAGCAAAATACTTAAGTGAAATTGTTAAGAAGCTACCTGGAAAAATACATATAAAAGTAGATGAGAAACAAGTAGTAACCATTCAATCCGATGACATTGTAACTAAATTATACGGGTTTCATGCAGACGATTACCCTATCCTCCCTAAAATCGATGAGGATAAATATATTAAAATTCCAAGTGTTGAATTACTCGAAATTATTAAACAAACTGTGTTTGCAGTTTCAAAGAGTGAGTCTAGGCCTGTCTTAACCGGAGTGAATATGTCGTTTAAAGCTCAGCGATTAAAGTGTGTAGCAACCAATTCCCAACGTTTGGCTTTAAGAGATGTTGAAATAAAATCAAATATAGAGGGGTCTTTCAACGTACCAGGAACAAGTTTGAATGAACTAGCCAAAATAATAAGTAATGAAGATAGTGTAATACATATTTTTATATCAGAACGGTATATGACATTTAAAACAAATACAATTTCTCTATTTTCTAGATTGATCGATGGCAATTATCCTAACGTCGACGGATTATTTCCAAGTAATTCGAACACGATAATTACTCTTAATACCAAACAGTTATTACAGGGGATAGATAGAGCTTGCCTTTTTGCAAGTGAATGGAAGAATAACAATGTTCATCTTGAAATAATGAATGGTTCAAAAATAAAAATTAATGGACAATCTGACCAAAACAACAGGTTCATTAAATGATGTGACTATCAATGAATATGATACTAACAAAAACCTAACGAAAACAATTTTACCTAGAGGAAACGCTATTTCGTGGACTTATGACGGTGTAAATAGAGTTAAAAGTATTTTCTATAATAATGAAGAGTATTTTAACTTTAAGTATGATTTAAATGGAAATGAAGAGTCCGTTATGTATGTAAAGGAAGCAAGGCAGAAATCTAGAGCATTTGATTCCTCTAACCGAGTCAAAGACTTGAAGGATCGGGAAGGGCACCAGCAGTGGAACTATCTAGCCAAAACCGATAAGTTAGATAGTTTCATCTTTTCACATGGAGCCTTTACGCAAACAAATAAATACGAATATAACCAGTTGGATCAAAATACACTTGTTACCACGGGAGATGGCACTTACCATTTTGGCTATAATGAGAAAGGAAATGTTCAAACATTCACATCAGCTAACGGGGCAGGGTCAACTTTTAACTTCGATGATCGGGGACTAGTAAGCAACCTTACCATTGGAACAGCAGACGGAAAAAAAATTTTAATGGAAGACTACTCTTATGACTCGAATGGAAACCGTACAAAAATAGACTATCTTGATGATTCATTTATATCATATGATTACGATGACCAAGAACAATTGATAAAAGAATCTTTAAGAAATGGACAGGTCAATGAATACGCCTATGATGGCTTTGGAAACAGAAAGAAAATAACCATTACAAATAATGGACAAACTACAAATAAAATTGCAATATATAATATAGCCAACCAATTAACGCAATTTGATGATGAGACCATTACTTATGATACCAACGGCAACCGAGTAATAGATGGACAGTATATCTATGAATGGAACAATGCAGATGAGCTTATTTCTGTTACAAATATAGGAGAATCTACTCCGTTTGTCACATATCAGTACGATGAGAGTGGAAGACGAATTCAGAAAAATGCTAATGAAGTTGTTACCAACTACCATTATAATGGGGACAGTATCAACGTTCTTTATGAAACAGATGAGAAAAACAATGTCATACGTTCTTACACGTATTCAGAAAATGGTCAGTTGCTTTCGATGAAGAAGGGAGTGCAAACTTTCTTCTATCATTATAATGCCCACGGAGATGTTATAGCTTTAACTAATCGGAATAGTGAAATAGTGGCTACCTATAAATACGATGCATGGGGGAATGTATTAGAATTTGATGAAACAGACCAAGTGAAGGACAATCCTTATCGTTATGCTGGCTACCTGTATGACAAAGAAACAGGATTATATTACTTGATAGCTAGATACTATCAGCCAGAATCTGGCGTATTTTTATCACAAGATCCTGATCCCGGGGATAGTGATGATATACTTACACAAAATGGGTACACATACGTCTCTAACAATCCTATTAAGTATACAGATCCAGATGGCATGAAACAATTGCATCAAGGAGGAGTTGGTGGAGGTGGAGGGATACCTTCGAGTATATCTAAAAAATATATTGGTCCTGTTAAGGTTAAGGGTACAGCTAATGTTAGAATAATCTCATCTATAAAAAAAGACTCTAGGTTAGTAAAAGCTGCTGAGGAAATGGGTAAAGATACACTTATTCAAAAAGAAGCTAATAATTTAGTAGCTAAATTACAGCAAGGGAACTCTAACCCAGGAATAGGAAATAATTCTCTCGGATTTGGAGGAATACATGAGCTAAGAAGTAAGAATGGAGCTAGAGTTTATTTTAGAAATATAAATGGTGGCGTTGAAATACTCGCCAAGTCTAACAAAAAAAATCAAGGTACGGTAATAAAAGTATTAAAACAACTATACGGAAAATAACCTTAGAAAGGAGAGAATAATATTGAAGATTAGAGATATAGAGTTTCCAGCTTATTTTGATACAATAGATAAAAATAACGATAACATTGATGTGTTTGTAACGATGGAAGATGGAATGACTTATACCATGGTAGTCACTACACCAAGCAATTACTATTGGTACATGGATAAAGAAGGTTTAGATTATATACCAGCAAGTCCACCTGATGTCATTGTGAGAACACTGACCAAAGAGAACATTTGGAAAGCAATTGAAACATTTACTGAGGATAATGCCTATTGGTTAAAATTGTTTTTTTTATCAGGAGATAAAGATGGGGTTTTTGACCAAAACATAATGGATGAGATGATAAAACAAATTAAAAAAGTTAATGATGAAATTGAGAATATGTAAACTATTTAGTAGTTTTATATTAACTATTTTATACTCAAGACAGCTTTTGATATAATCAACCTTTAAAACCTTGATTGGCAGAATTTATGCCTTTCAAGGTTTCTTTTTTGTGTGTCTATCCAGTGCCGATTGAACCGTTTTTTATCTAGAGAATAAAGGTAATCTTTGTAATCCCTACATGATGTTTTACAGAAGTGGATGGGAAAACTGCTTTAGCCTATTGGGAAAGCTATCCTTCTCCATTTCATTTGGAGGGGGAAACAGTAGAGCGATTGAGAGCATTTCTATTAGAAGCGAGTAGTAACGCTTGTTCCACTAGGAAAGCAGAACAGATACTATCTCTTGTTCAAGCAGACGGTGAGATAAAACGAGAATTTCAGACAACAAGAGACTTTATCATTCAAAGCATAGTGCGAGATATCCGTTTTAAAAAGCAGGAAATCAAGAAGGTGGATAAAGAGTTAAAGGTGACCATTCAGACATTAGGTATTCAGCTTGATACCATGCCAGGGATTGATACGGTTACTTCATCAGCTTTGATTGCAGAAATCAGTGACATTCATCTGTTCGCTAACCCTGACAAACTAGCAAGGTATGCAGGAATAGCCCCTATTAAAATGGGTTCGGGCGGTAAGGAAACGAAAAGATAAAGAAAAGAAAACAAAGCAAGGCAATCGAAAGCTATACGATCCTTTTACAACTTAGCTGTCCAACAAGAACAAGTATGTAAAGGCAGTAAAATTCCTTGTAATCCTGTCTTTTACGCTTACTACAATCAGAAACTAAAAGAGGGAAAATCAAAGTCACAAGCCTTACTTTGCATTATGAGAAGATTAGTCAGAATAATCTATGGTATGATGAAAAATAAAACGGCTTATATCATGCCAGATCAACCTAAAACAATGGCTATTTAACCAATATGGTTGGCGGTTAAAAAAACTGCCACCTTTCATAAAATACATTTTTAGATATTCCTAAGGGTAAAGGTAATACTAGTTATCCTAAGAGTAAATACCTTTCTACAACTACAAAAAATAAACTACCAGGTAAAGGACAAAAATCAAATTCATCGATGGATAGGGATGATGAGAAGGGTAATTTAATTCAACGTAAATATTATGATAAGAATGGGAATGTTAAAAAAGATATAGACTTTACGGACCATGGAAATCCTGAAGAACATCCTAAGGTACCCTATGAACATGATTGGGATTGGAGTAAGATAAACACCAAGAGGACCTTGGAAATAGAGAGTGGGAGGTTAATTTATTATGAATTATACGTATAAAGATTTAGTGGATGACTTGTCTTTAGGGCACGAAGTGGAATTTTCATATAGAGGTGAAAAGTATTCTATTAGTAGAAATGAAAATGGGTGGTTTTTGACTAAATATAATGATATAGATACAGTTCAAAAATATAATGATAGTGAAGAAGTATTAGAAAAGGGTATACTGGACTCCAAAAATATTCGATTAATATGGAGTGAAGTAACAGAGATATCAGTGCTTTAACTCATTAATCCCTGAGAAAGAAAATTCTTTCTCAGGGATTTTTTCTAGGCTAGGTGCCGAATAAGCCGCGCTTTTGACATAGTGCTCATAAGCCTTATATTATGTTTTTACAAATTATTTAGTACGTACAATACCAATATTTTGTTGAGCGAATCACCATAATTTAGTAGGTTAGAAACAGCGATATTTCCTATTAAAATTAGTAATAAACGAATTGGAGTAAATTGGATTTAAAAAATGGAGGAGAATTTCTATCGGTACGGATTAGAAGTAGTAAATAAATTATTGAAAAACATAGGATAAAACTATAAAGAATACAAGAGCAGCACAATGGTCGAATTACAAGGAGACTAACCTGAAATATTAAGACATATAAAACACCTACGAATCTATACATTAATTAAAAGTGTAGAATAGAAGGTGTTTTTATATGTGAAAAATTATCTATGAAATTTTGGATGGATTAAATTTCTCTACCAGTAACCGTGTTTAGTTGCTGCTTTTAATAGGTATACATCTCATATTATTTTTCTTTGCGTGAAAAACAGTCATATGAGATGAAATTGTATCTTCTTCAATTATTTCTGTTAATATACTCGTTATTGCCATTGCCGCAAACTTGTTAACGATAAGTCGCTGAGGTTCGCTAGCGGTGATGAATAACAAAGGTCTTTGGACTATTAGTATATATAACTTTTTTGGGCTATCCGACTAATTTTCCAAAAGAAAAGGGCTTATGAAATTGCTTTTCCTGATTGTCAAGAAGCAGGTCGTTTAGGAAAAGTGAATGGGTATGAAGAATATGAAAAGGTATTAAGGGGAAGGGTTCTTCTGACTTGGAAGTGGAAAACGATTGTGTGTTCCCAACTTTGACAAAATTAATAGCGGGTTGAATATGACTATTCTATTTTCGTCATATCAAGAAATTTTTGTGGCACGTTATATCACAGAGGTTTATGCTAACTATCCTAGTCTAGAAGCAAATCGTTCATTAAAAAAGTCTTTTACAGAATCTATTCTTGAAATAGAGGGAAGAGAACGTACCATTGGGGTTCACAAGCATGAGAAAGTACTTTAATGAAATTTGTTAGTATGAATAAGGTTCTTGAAGTAATGAAATACATTATTCAGTCAAAGAGATTGAATAACAAAGACCCGAATTCCGTAGAAGGGTGAAGAAATAATTAATAATCTTTGTTCATAGTCCTTGGCTCCTAATTATTTTAGATAATTCTATTCTTAGATTAGAATACTTAAATGAGAAAATGCCTTGAGTTAGGCACTTTTAGTTATACAATCATGATTAGACGTCAACTTTAAAAAAGAAAATTGTACTGGAGGCTCCTAATTTCACTTACACATTCCTGTACTTACGCCGCCATATATTTTTTAGCCCCAAACTAGCCCCAATTACTTTCTTTTATATGCTTTATCTTGCATTATAGAGAAAAAGAAAAAAGCCCTGAAACCCTTTGTTATAAAGGTTTCTAAGGCTTTTAATATTACTCTTTGCAGAGCAATTAGATTAACGAGAGTAGAACTCAACGATTAGAGATTCGTTGATATCAGCTGATAATTCGCTACGCTCTGGAAGGCGAACGAAAGTACCAACTTTGTTGTCTGCGTCAAATGTAAGGTATTCTGGTACGAAGTTATTAACTTCCATAGATTCGTTTACAACATCTAGGTTTTGAGATTTTTCACGAAGTGAAATTTCTTGACCTGGTTTTAAACGGTATGAAGGAATATCAACGCGTTTACCGTCAACCATAATATGACCATGGTTAACTAATTGACGAGCTCCACGACGAGTGCGAGCAAGACCTAAACGGTATACAATGTTATCAAGGCGAGTTTCAAGAAGGATCATGAAGTTTTCACCATGTTTACCTTGCATTTTACCAGCTTTATCAAACAAAGTACGGAATTGACGTTCGTTAACACCATAAGTGTGACGAAGTTTTTGTTTTTCTTGTAATTGAAGACCGTACTCAGTTAATTTTTTACGTTGGTTAGGACCGTGTTGTCCTGGTGCGTATGGGCGTTTTTCTAATTCTTTACCAGTACCACTTAGTGAGATACCAAGACGACGTGATAATTTCCATGCTGGACCTGTATAGCGAGCCATGAATGACTCCTCCTTTGTATTGGTTTTATTTTGTTGTAAAATAAGAACCAGATGCATTCAGACTAGCAGCCATTTCGTTTTCATGTATCATCGCCCTAGCAGCCGAGGGTTACGGGATACACCATCTATTTTAAATAGAGGAACAAAATGAACAATCTAATCCATACAACTGCTGCATTTATTTTACACAAAGACTATTGTATCTCGTGCACTGTTGAAAGTCAATCATATACATTAGTTAATTAATATTATAGCTATTTTGGGAAATTGAATATATTGACAAAACGGAAATTTTATAGTCAAATTGAATTATAAGGGTATTGGGATAAAAGTATCATAACTTCTCTCCGAAAGCTAAGAGGTGTAATAGATGGCAAACGATATAGACTTAACAAAATTTAAAGGTAGAGTTTTTGACTTATGGACCGATTATACTTTTAGTCAAGACAGTGAGATTAATTGGTTTGAAGAACTCAAAGTATTGTTGGCTGAGTTTTTTGACGTTAGGTTTGCCACCTATTATAAACAGGATGCCCATACTTTCATTCAACTGAATTGGAATCACTCACTCATTAAAAAAAGAGAAGCCATTAGATGGATAGAAATAGAAGGTTTCTTCTATGAAAAAGACTATGCAGAGATTCCTTTTATAAGAAAAGGAGAAAAACAGTGTGGTGAAGTTTCTATTTTGTTTAGAAGTGAGGATCATGAGATTCTTGGGATGTTAGTAATGGAAGCAACAGAGAAATGGGAGAAATTCGCGAAGACATCTGAAGTAAATGAATTTATACTAATCATTAGCAAATTAGTAAGAATGGTTAGAAAGTCTATCTTCTTAACAGAACAGGAGCACCAATACAGAAATCTTTTTAACGTGACAAAAATGTTCCATTCTACACTTGAGGTAGATCAAATCTTAAAAGGAACATTATTGGCTGTTCAGGATGCTTTTCCTGACTTTGACAATACATTGATTCTCTCTAACGATCAAGATCGTAAAACTTCTGTTCCATATAAATTATTTGATTATACCTCGGAGAGACCTAGTACGGTTGAAGCGTACGTATCCGGAGAAATAACTTCAGATTTAGTAGAAAATTCGAAGATGAAACTATTAAATATACCAATAAAGGGGAAGCAGGGGATCTACGGTATCCTACAAGTATCTACCCCGATGGATTATCTGTTTTCAATCAGGCAGAAGGAATTTATGAAGATGCTTGCTGCTACTGCTGGAAACGCCCTAGAAAATGCTAAGTTGTTTATTCAATCTCACCGTTTAGTTGGTGACTTACAATTAATCAATGAGACGACTCATAAATTGAATATGAATTTATCGCAAGAAGACATGGTCATATTCTTAAAAAATCAACTAATGAAATCATTTCAGCCAGAGCATGTTTGTTTTGTATTTATAGAGGATGATGAATACTCGATCAGTGTAGCTAGCTCTGATTATTTTTACACATTAGAAGGCCAAATGTATATTCAACATGTAGGAAACCAATTTAAAAAGCTTAAGGATTCGCTGTTTGTGGCTGATTTCAATCGACTAAGTAATACGAACGTTGCATATCGATCTCTTGTGGCAATTCCTTTAAGAGAACAAGAAAATATTACTGGGTTTAGCATAGTATTGCACAGCGATCCATACTATTTTTCCTTCGATAGCTTCAAATTAATGCAATCCTTAATACAGCATTCCTCCTTGGCCCTTACTAATTCCGCGCTGCGCAATAAATTACAAGAAATGGTTGATCGTGACCACCTGACGAATCTCTATGCAAGAAGCTATTTAGATAGATACGTAGAGGAATCTATGATTAATGATACTAGTGGGATCTTCGTACTAATGGATATCGATAACTTTAAACAAGTGAATGACACTCATGGACATCAGGTAGGAGACAGTATTCTTAAACAAATTGCAACGGTTATTGATAAAAAAGTAGAACAAGTAGGAATAGGTGCAAGATGGGGTGGAGAAGAGCTGGCTCTATATTTTCCCCAGATGTCTGTGGAGGAAGGTGAAAGAATTTGTGCCGACCTCTTAGAGATAATCCCTATTTATACAAATCCAGGGGTGACCGTTTCTGTTGGTTTATCTGGGTGGAGTAAAAGAGGGGATGCAGACTTTCATAATTTGTTTCATCATGCAGATATTGCACTATATGAAGCGAAAAATAATGGAAAAAACCAGCTATGTATTTACGAGGTAACTTGTCATTAAGATGAGTTGCCTTTTCTTTTTTTGGAAATATGTGTACACTATATTTGAAAGCGTTTACAAAAGGGGTGCACGATTTTGGGAAAATCATCAATGGAAAAAGAAACAACACTTATTCATCAAGGGTATGCTACTGAGAATCATCATGACAGTTTAGCGGTTCCGCTCTATCAAACTTCTACATTTGCATTTGAAAATGCAGAGCAAGGTGCGAAACGGTTTGCAGGAGAGGAAGCGGGAGGGATCTATTCCCGGTTAGGTAATCCGACTGTCCAAGTGCTAGAGCAAAGAATGGCAGCGATAGAAAATGGAGAGGGTGCGCTTGCTTTTGGGTCGGGGATGGCCGCAGTAAGTACAATCCTAGTATATTTGACTAAAGCTGGTGACCATATCTTATGCACAAGAGGAATTTATGGTTGTACATTTGGGTTACTGAACATAATGGAGGAAAAATATAATATTTCGCATAGCTTGGAAAAGTTGTCAACCGAAGAAGAAATTGAGGCAGCTATTAAACCAAATACGACATGTATTTACGTGGAAACACCAATCAATCCAACGATGGAAATTGTAGATATCGCATTAATCGTCAAAATTGCACAGAAACATAATATTCCGGTAGTGGTGGATAATACTTTCTGTTCTCCATATCTACAAAATCCGTTAGACTTAGGAGCAAACTTCGTACTGCATAGTGCCACGAAGTATATTAACGGTCATGGAGATGTGATAGCTGGGATTCTAGTAGGCAAGGAAAAAGAACAAATGGACATAATTCGTTCGACTGTTCAGAAGGACTTTGGCGGTATCATATCACCATTTGATGCGTGGCTGTTAATTAGAGGGTTAAAGACGTTACATGTCAGAATGGATAGACATTCTAGTAACGCAGAAAAAGTATTTTCATTTTTAGAGTCCCATCCTTCTATTGAGTCCATTTATTATCCTTTCGATCAAAAAAATCCTCAGTACGAGGTAGCAAAAAGGCAAATGAAAAACGGGGGAGGACTAATTTCCTTTGCTATTAAGGGTGGTAAGGAAAAAGCCCAGCAGCTTATGAATGCTCTTTCGCTCATTAAAATCGCAGTAAGCCTAGGTGATGCCGAGACACTAATCCAACATCCAGCAACTATGACCCACTCTGTAGTACCTAGCAAAGAGAGAATTGCTATGGGTATAACCGATGGATTACTAAGACTGTCAGTTGGTCTTGAAAACTCAGAAGACATTATTAGAGATTTAGAGCAAGCCTTAGATAAATTGTAAAAAAACGAAAGAGGATGAAATGACAGAAGTCATCACATCCTCTTTCAATCTAGTTAACTAGAAGTTATATATGCTTAATAAGGACCTCTACGAACTGTTCTAGTCCTTTTCCATCCTCAGCAGTAAATCGATCTTTTATAGGGCTATCAATATCTAAAACTCCGAGAAGTTTACCCTCTCTTACAATAGGAACAACAATTTCTGATTGCGAAGCGGCATCACAAGCTATATGACCAGGAAATGCATGAACATCAGGTACGATTATTGTTTCCTGTGTTTCCGCTGCTGTACCACATACGCCTTTACCAAGTGAAATACGAACACAAGCAGGTAGACCTTGGAATGGTCCGAGCACAAGTCCACCATCCTCGACTAGGTAAAACCCAACCCAATTAATTTTGTCGAAGAACTGGTTTAAAAGAGCAGAGGCGTTACTTAAGTTGGCAATTGCATTAGTTTCGCCCTCTAAAAGAGCATCTAGCTGTTTACACAATAATGAATAGCTAGCGGACAAGTCAGTTGAATAGTTAGTTGTTTGAAACATATACATTCTCCAATCTACAAGATATTATTAAAACATTTATAATACTGGTGTAAATCTTTTGCTTGGTGCGCATCTGATCCAAAAACTATAGGTATACCTAATTCCTTTGCCAGAGAAATATAGGGAATTGGAGGATAGCTCTCTTTGCAAAAAGGCTTAGCAAAGCCTGCACTATTTGCATCTAACTCTAACAATCTATTCCTCATTTCTACTAATATACCTAAGATGTCTTCATGATCATCAACAATTTCAGAAAGTGCATGCTGAAACTTATGTACAAGTGTAATATGTCCAATCCGTTTTGGCTTATATATTCCTAAGTCGCTCGTTATTGAATCCATCAACGTTTTGTAATACAATTTATAGACAGACATAGGACTACCAAGTTTTTCGACGAATCTCAGGTAAACTTCCTTAGAATAATCGATACATACATATTGATTTTGATCGAGTAAAAAATGTACGGATAGAATGGAATCGTCTAAATAACTTCCATAGTTGTTTAAAAACTCCGTAGTTTCTGATTCAAAACCTGAAATATAATCAATCTCTAAGCCTGTAGATATAACAATATCTCGTTTATACTGTTTTTTCAACTGATTTAGTTCCGTTAAATAGGCCTCTAAGCGATGAAAATCCATACCACTATCTTTATCTGGCGTGGGATCTATAAAGCTGGAAGGCAACGGAGCATGCTCGGTAAAAGTGATTTCTTGAAAACCATTTAGAATAGCCTTTTCAATATACTGGTTAAAACTATCCAGTGTTCCATGAGGACAGTAAGGGGTATGTATATGTCCATCTTTTTTCATAGCAGTTGGGCTCCTTTTGTAGAAAGTTACATTATTTTTTAACATTTCTTAGGTTTATTCTTATTTAATGAAACAATAACATAAAAAGCATGGTAATATATATAGTAAGATACAATTCGCACTTTTTGATTTTGGAACAGGAACAGGGGGCTTACGATGAGGTATATCATCCCAGCAGTCATTGTACTTTTAGTAATTGCAATCATTGCATTTATCATACGAAAGAAACACCAAACAGAAATAGCTCGCTTAGAGCATGAAAAGCACCAAATTCAAAACAAGCCTATTTTAGAGGAAATGACTAAAGTTAAACAGCTAAATATGAATGGGCAAACAGAAGAAATGTTTGAAAGATGGCGCAATAATTGGACCGAAGTAATGGATGTACATATGCCTAAGATTGACGTTCTTTTGTTTGATGCGGAAGAATATGTAGATAAGTTCCTTTTTATGAAGGCCACCAAAATCGAAAAAGAACTTCAAACTTTGATATCTACTTGTGATGAGAAAATGTCAGGTATTATCAAAGAGTTAGAGGAACTAATCGGTAGCGAGGAAAAAAACCGCATAGAAATAGAACAGCTTAAGGACCAACATCGTTCAGCAAGAAAAACATTGTTAGCCCATCAATATTCTTTTGGCGAAGCAGCTCCTGCTCTAGAGGCTAAATTAGAATCCTTCTTACCACTCTTTGAGGAATTTGACCAGCTAACGGATACTGGGAACTACTTAAGCGCTAGAGAAATAGTGATCAACATACAAGATGAAGGACAAAAGTTCTTTCATAAAATACATGAAATTCCAACTTTACTTACTGAGATTCAGCATAAAATCCCTGCTACGATACATGAGCTGCGAAACGGTCAAAAGGAAATGGAAGCTAGTTCTTATTACTTGCAGCATTTAGAAATGACTAAAAAGCTAGATGATTTAGAAGCAGAGCTTGCAGAGTTAAAGACCTCTATTATTAGTCTGGATGTTGCTAAGCCATTGATTCGTGTGGGAGAGATAAAAGAAGAAATTGAAACGTTCTATGATCTATTGGAAAAAGAAGTCATAGCTAAAAAGTACGTGGATAGCTATAAGGACCAGACAGCTATTCGTTTGAGAGAAGTAACTACAGCTACTAGAGCGATCAATGAAGAAGCGACATATGTACAGCAAAGTTATCGTTTACCTGAAAAAGAAGCTGAAATACCTCAGAGCTGTCTAAAAGAGCTAGAGGAGCTAGATAAAAAATTTAGCATGCTTGCTCTCCGAGTAGAGGAAGAGAAATCTGCCTATTCAAGTCTTCAGGAAGAACTGAACGAAATTGCGGAAGAGATTGATCGATTATACGAAGAGCAGGATCGCTTCGCAAACCGTCTAAAAAATCTGCGCATCGACGAAAACAAGGCCCGAGAAAAGCTAGATGACTTAAAAATATTATTACATGATACAGATCGTATGATTCAAAAAGCCAATATTCCAGGTATACCAGAAGAAATGGATGTCCGATTAGAAGAAGCGGAAGAGCATATTTATGTTGCTATGCAAAGCTTGCAGGAAGTTCCTTTAAATATGACATTGGTCGATGGTTATTTGGAAAAGGCAGAGGCATGCATGGAAGATGTACATCATAAAGCAAAAGAAATGTTAGAAAATGTAGAGCTAACTGAAAAAATTATTCAGTATGGAAATCGTTATCGTGCGTCGCATCCAAATGTTCATGCACGTTTACTCGAAGCAGAGGAAGCATTCAGACAATTGCGCTATGCTAAGGCATTGGAAGATGCGGCAACTGCAGTAGAAGAAGTGGAACCAGGAGCTTTAAAGAAAATCGAAATGATGATTAAAGAAGCAGCTTGGCGTACATAACATGGTATCTTAAAAACAGATAGAAATGTAGACCACCTCACTACTTGTGATGGTGGTCTTTTTCCTAAGAAGGAGAGAGAATACTTTGATTTATTTGGATAATAGCGCAACAACAAAAGTATTACCGGAAATAATGGATACTTTTGTCGCTGTGAACGAAACATATTGGGCAAATCCATCCTCTATACATGAATTTGGTCATAAAACGAACCAGTTATTACAATCAGCGCGAGAACAAATAGCAGAAATTCTGCGCACTGCTAGTGCTAAAATATACTTTACGTCTGGTGGTACGGAGTCCAATAATTTAGCGATATTTGGACTTGCAAACAAATATAAATTTAGAGGAAAGCACGTACTTATTTCTCAAATTGAACACCCTTCTATTATAGAAGCGGCTAAACAACTGGTTGTTATGGGCTTTGAGGTGGAATGGATTCCGGTCGATGCTAGCGGAATAATAGATTTAAATGAGTTTTCCAAACTAATTCGCGCAGAAACGATGCTAGTGAGTATTATGCATGTTAACAATGAAACGGGTGCTGTGCAGCCACTTAAAGCATTGAGTACAATTGTGAGAAGAGAAAGTAAGGCAGTCATTCATGTCGATGCAGTACAAAGCTTTGGTAAATTATCGATAGACTTTAAACGGTATGATATAGATGCAATAACTATTTCATCTCATAAAATTCACGGCATAAAAGGCTCTGGTTTACTTGCACTTTCAAAAACAAGAGAGATAGAGCCTATATTGTTCGGCGGAGGACAAGAATCGGGTATTAGAAGTGGCACAACTCCAGTTCCATTGGCAGTAAGCACAGCAAAGGCAATGAGAATTGCTAGTACTGGCTTGGAGAAAAATTCAACACACATGAAAAATCTAACTGACGAGCTTGTTCAGTTTCTCCATGGCTTCGAACGTATTAAAATGATTTCTCCAGAGAATCGTGCTCCCCATATCGTTACTTTTTCTGTGCGAAAAATCAAGGGAGAGGTTATAATCAATGCATTACAAAAAAGAGATGTCATTGTCTCTACTAGTAGTGCTTGTTCTTCTAGACAAACAAAAACAAGCCACGTGTTAAAGGCGATGCATATATCAGATGACTATATAAAGGGTGTTATCCGTTTAAGTATCAGTCCTCTAACGACCGAGGAAGAAATAGAGACATTTAAAAAAATATTCACCGAAGTGATGAATGTTATAAAAGGAGATTAAATGCAATGAAATGGGAGAAAATTTTAGTTAGGTACGGAGAACTTTCAACTAAGGGTAAGAACAGAAAACAGTTTATTAATCATTTACGAAATAATATTAAGTTTTCCTTTGTGGACTTACCAAATATAAAGGTACATGCTGAGCGAGATCGCATGTTTTTAACTTCTACGGATGATGAAGAAATTCAAGAGCTAATCAAACGTTTACCTAAAATTTTTGGTATTCAATCGTTTAGTCCGGTTGCTTCTTGTTCACAAGATATAGAAGATATTAAAAAAACAGCATTAGAGATCATGGAAAGTCTTGAGACGGAAGATAAAACATTCCGAGTTACAGTAAAACGTACTGACAAGCGCTTTCCAATGGATACGTATGAGCTACAAACTACTATCGCTAGCCATGTATTAAGACAATATCCAGCCTTAAAGGTTCAAATGAAAAAGCCTGAAATCGATTTGCGTATTGAAGTCTTGACCGATGCTGTATATATGATGGCTCAAGTTATTCCAGGTGCAGGTGGAATGCCATTAGGATCTAATGGTCGTTCCTTACTGATGCTTTCAGGTGGAATTGATAGTCCTGTCGCTGGTTATATGCTAATGAAGCGTGGTGTAAGATTAGATGCGATTCATTTTCATAGTCCGCCATTTACAAGCGAACGATCAAAAGAAAAGGTAATGGATCTTGCCAATCAGTTAAGCCATTTTGGAGCAACTGTGCGTCTTCATGTCATACCTTTCACTGATATACAACAAAGTATTCAGGCTCAAATTCCCGAAAATGTTTCCATGACTACGACTAGAAGAATTATGATGAAAATTGCAGATCTTGTTCGCGAAGAAATTGGAGCACTAGGAATTGTGACAGGTGAAAGCTTAGGCCAAGTAGCTAGCCAAACGCTTGAAAGCTTAACAGCTATAAATGCAGTGACATCTACGCCTATTTTTAGACCGTTAATATCAATGGATAAACTAGATATTATAGATATTGCCCGGGAAATCGGGACTTATGACACATCAATTCTTCCATATGAGGATTGCTGTACTATTTTCACTCCTTCTTGTCCAAAGACTAAACCAAAGCTAGAGAAAGTGGAATACTATGAAAGCTTTAAGGATTTTGATGAATTGATAAAAGAAGCAGTTGAAAATAGAGAGACGATTTCATTCCCAAAGAAAAAAGAAAATGTCTTTGAAGATCTATTGTAAAAAATAACAAAATATACCTCATATCTTGTGTACATAAAAAGAATGAAATCGACCATTCTAATTTCACAAGGAGGTGATTACAATGTCTTCAAACAACAACAGCAACCAACTTTTAGTTCCTGGTGTAAAGCAAGCTCTTGATCAAATGAAATATGAAATCGCTCAAGAATTTGGTGTGAATTTAGGAGCAGATGCATCAGCGCGTGCCAACGGATCCGTAGGCGGAGAAATTACTAAGCGTTTAGTGCAAAGAGCTCAACAACAAATGAACGGTTCAAACAGCTAATCATATAAAAAAGAAGTCGGCAGGAAACTGCCGGCTTTTTCCTATTTTATGCATCATTTTTCGTGGTACATATATTACAAAATTTCTAAAAATTAAATTTATTATATAAAAAAGTAAAAAAATCCCCTATACTTTAAATTAGAACAAGAAGGGGGAAATGATTCATGAACAAAATGGATTTAATCGCACCATCACACTATAACCTAGTAAGCGAGTTCGAAAAGTATAGTACCGATGAAAGTAGGTTAGCTCTTATTTGGGAATCTGATAAAGGGGAAAAGAAACAAATCACCTATAAAAATTTACTCCTCCGAGCAAATAAAATTGCCAATTTATTTACAAGCAAAGGTCTTAAAAAAGGCGATGTCGTTCTTATTATGGTTCCTAGACTGATCGAAGCATATGAAGTATATATTGCAGCGCTAAAAGCAGGATTAGTTGTAATCCCAAACTCCGAGATGCTTAGAGCTAAGGATATTGAATATCGATTAACCCATAGTGAAGCAAAAGCAATCATAGCTTTTGAACCGTTCCTATCCCAATACGACGATGTAAGCAATTTAGAGAACAAACTACTATTTGTCATTGGACAAAGTCAAAATCAATGGATATCTCTTACAGATGAAATGGAAAAGGAAAGCGAGGATTTTTCTACAATTGAAACCTTAAAAGATGACATGGCTTTCTTATCTTATACAAGTGGAACAACCGGTAATCCTAAAGGTGTTGTACATACACACGGTTGGGCTTTTGCGCACCTACGGACATCAGCTCCCAACTGGTTAGGGATTGAAGATGGTGACGTTGTATGGGCTACAGCAAGTCCAGGCTGGCAGAAATGGATCTGGAGTCCTTTCTTAGCTACGCTTGGAAGCGGTGCAACCGGATACGTTTATAACGGCAAATTCGATGCAAAAGTATATCTTCGTAATATCCAAGAACAACAGGTAAATGTTCTATGTTGCACGCCTACGGAATATCGAATCATGGCAAAGGTAGATGGGTTAGCTGATTATAACTTATCTAGTCTCCATAGTGCTGTTTCTGCTGGTGAGCCATTGAATAGAGAGGTTATAGAAACGTTTGGAAAATTATTTGACCTAGAAGTGAGAGACGGATATGGCCAAACCGAAAATACATTGCTAGTCGGTACGATGAAAGGGATGGAGGCTAAGCCAGGCTCTATGGGTAAACCTACTCCTGGAAACAAAGTAGAAATCGTCAACGACCAAGGAGAGCCATGTGACGTAGAAGAAGTAGGAGACATTGCTGTTCATGTAGAAACTCCTGCATTGTTTAAGGAATATTTAAAAGATCCGGAAAGAACCTCGATGCAGTTTAGAGGAGATTATTATATTACCGGAGACAGAGCTAGAAAGGACGAAGACGGCTATTTCTGGTTTGAAGGTAGAGGTGACGATATAATCATTAGCTCTGGATATACCATTGGACCGTTCGAGGTTGAGGACGCTTTAACAAAGCATCCACTAGTACAAGAATGTGCAGTCATCGGTAGTCCAGATGAAATAAGAGGGACGATTGTTAAAGCATTCGTGGTGCTACGAGATCCTTCGCTGCAAGTATCGGATGAGTTAGTTAAGGAGCTTCAAGACCACGTGAAAGCGCTAACTGCACCTTACAAGTACCCTAGAGAAATAGAATTTATATCTGAGCTTCCAAAGACAACCTCTGGGAAAATTAGAAGAATTGAGCTTAGACAAAAGGAATTGTTAAAGACTAAATAGAGTGGTTTGACTATTAATGAAGGAAAATGTAATAGAAAAAATAAAAAGCCTCGAAATTTTACGACCTGGTAAATTTTTCGGGGCTTCTATTTAAATTCCGGTAGTTGTTTTCCGCTCCAGCGGACGCTTTCCGGGGGCACGGCTTCAATCTCCTCGTCGCTTTGCTGAGGGCACTGAAAAACTTACGTTTTTATAATAATTTTGTTTTTGAAAATTAAAAAAGGGTACTTTTTGTTCAAACTGAACAGAAAATACCCTTTTTCATTGCCTTATTCTTGCTCTCATTCGTT
>NZ_JAMAWN010000039.1:0-16988 GCF_023713305.1 Psychrobacillus sp. MER TA 171
CCATTACGCAAGTAAGTAAGATCCCTCAAAGACGATGAGGTAGATAGGTTCGGGGTGGAAGCGTGGCGACACGTGCAGCTGACGAATACTAATCGATCGAGGACTTAACCAAATTGTTTGTTTCTAAGATGTCAGTTTATTCAGTTTTGAAAGAATAAATTTTTATTAAAAAAACACTTGTAATAATCTACATAGTTGATATAATAAAACTTGTCTTTCAATAATTATTCAAGTCTAGTGATGATGGCGAAGAGGTCACACCCGTTCCCATACCGAACACGGAAGTTAAGCTCTTCAGCGCCGATGGTAGTTGGGGGTCTCCCCCTGCAAGAGTAGGACGTCGCTGGGCTTGCAATAAAAATACATAAAATCACATTTTAATACCCAGGAGGATTAGCTCAGCTGGGAGAGCATCTGCCTTACAAGCAGAGGGTCGGCGGTTCGAGCCCGTCATCCTCCACCATTACTTACTCCTGCCGGAGTAGCTCAACTGGTAGAGCAACTGACTTGTAATCAGTAGGTTGAGGGTTCAAGTCCTTTCTCCGGCACCATTTTCCGAGCCATTAGCTCAGTTGGTAGAGCATCTGACTTTTAATCAGAGGGTCGAAGGTTCGAGTCCTTCATGGCTCATTCACTTTTGTGAAATAAATATGCGGGTGTGGCGGAACTGGCAGACGCACTAGACTTAGGATCTAGCGCCGCAAGGCGTGGGGGTTCGACTCCCTTCACCCGCACCATTTAATTTAATAACCGAGCGGAAGTAGTTCAGTGGTAGAACACCACCTTGCCAAGGTGGGGGTCGCGAGTTCGAACCTCGTCTTCCGCTCCAAAGATTCACTAAAGTGCCGGGGTGGCGGAACTGGCAGACGCACAGGACTTAAAATCCTGCGGTAGGTGACTACCGTACCGGTTCGATTCCGGTCCTCGGCACCACTTTTAAGTAACATTAGCGCCCGTAGCTCAATTGGATAGAGCGTCTGACTACGGATCAGAAGGTTGTGGGTTCGACTCCTGCCGGGCGCGCCAATATATATACGGGAAGTAGCTCAGCTTGGTAGAGCACTTGGTTTGGGACCAAGGGGTCGCAGGTTCGAATCCTGTCTTCCCGACCAGTTATTAATAAAAATTTGGGGCCTTAGCTCAGCTGGGAGAGCGCCTGCCTTGCACGCAGGAGGTCAGCGGTTCGATCCCGCTAGGCTCCACCAAATATAAAATTTTCTTTTAAAGTTCCTGGCGGCGTAGCTCAGCTGGCTAGAGCATTCGGTTCATACCCGAAAGGTCGTGGGTTCGACTCCCTCTGCCGCCATCTTAAGGACCTTTAGCTCAGTTGGTTAGAGCAGACGGCTCATAACCGTCCGGTCGCAGGTTCGAGTCCTGCAAGGTCCACCAACATAATTTTTCGGAGGAATACCCAAGTCTGGCTGAAGGGATCGGTCTTGAAAACCGACAGGCGGGTCATACCGCGCGGGGGTTCGAATCCCTCTTCCTCCTCCATCTTATTGTTAGTGGGAAATTATACATAACGTCGACTTCAAGTAAGCTTGGAAGACGGAAAAGTTATTAAATACATAGTTGATTTAAATTTCAACTACTCTTATTGTCGCGGGGTGGAGCAGTTCGGTAGCTCGTCGGGCTCATAACCCGAAGGTCACAGGTTCAAATCCTGTCCCCGCAACCAAATGGTCCCGTGGTGTAGCGGTTAACATGCCTGCCTGTCACGCAGGAGATCGCCGGTTCGATCCCGGTCGGGACCGCCATTTATTATTCAATATGTTAGAGATTTAGGATAAGCAAGCAAATCGAGGAAGCAATCGAACGAAAGAAGGAGCGTACTAAAGTACGTGACTGAATGAGTGAGTGAAGCTGACAAAGAGTTGTGCCGCTTAGCATAAATTGAAGAGGCTCAGTAGCTCAGTCGGTAGAGCAAAGGACTGAAAATCCTTGTGTCGGCGGTTCGATTCCGTCCTGAGCCACCATTTATCACGCGGGTGTAGTTTAGTGGTAAAACCTCAGCCTTCCAAGCTGATGATGAGAGTTCGATTCTCTTCACCCGCTCCAATTAATGGGCCTATAGCTCAGCTGGTTAGAGCGCACGCCTGATAAGCGTGAGGTCGATGGTTCGAGTCCATTTAGGCCCACCATTATTCCGAAGTAGCTCAGTGGTAGAGCAATCGGCTGTTAACCGATTGGTCGTAGGTTCGAGTCCTACCTTCGGAGCCATATATATGGGGAAGTACTCAAGTGGCTGAAGAGGCGCCCCTGCTAAGGGTGTAGGTCGGGCAACCGGCGCGAGGGTTCAAATCCCTCCTTCTCCGCCATATATAAGGCCCCTTGGTCAAGCGGTTAAGACACCGCCCTTTCACGGCGGTAACACGGGTTCGAATCCCGTAGGGGTCATAACTGTAAAAAGACAATCACTTCGGTGGTTGTCTTTTTTTATTTGTGCCTTTATGATATGTAAGGATTGTTATAACATTGTAAATCCAGGCGGGAAGAAGTATCAAGAAAAGTGAGTCTATGCTGTACTTATTTGTGAATTTCCTTTCAAATATTGTTAGCAGAACGATTACACTAAAGTGATCTATTATAGCATTTGGGCATTATCTTCTTGTGAAGAGATTTACTTCTAAAAGTTCTTCCACCGACCGATTATTGAAGAGAACCGACCGATTATCAGGTAAAACCGACCGATTATTGAAGAGAACCAACCGATTATTTTGCCTAACCGACCGATTATTAAACAAAACCGTCCGATTCTAAAGAAACTATGCGAAATCAATTATTTGGTTAGACTTTTCTTTCTTCGTTTACACTTCTGCAACCTCTAACTTAAACTTCACAAATAAAAAAGCCAGGAAGCGTTTAACTTCCTGACTGACCCATCATAGTAAAAATCCTATTAACAAGCCAATTCCTAAAAGAAATACGAAAATGGTATTCGTAAGAGCGGTGTTTTTCATTGCTAATCCGACTTCGAGGTGATTCTCTTTAGATTTAAAAAGTTTTATAGCATCTATTGGTTTCTTTGCACTTAGTAAGACTAGCAAAGCCCAAGGTGTAAGAATCTGAAGTATTACTAATAAGATGATCCATACATAAGAAACGATAAAAAATAGGGCTAACACATTAATAGCATTGTCTCTACCTATTAAGATAGCCATTGTTTTTCTACCGCCTTTTGTATCCTCTACAATATCTCGAATATTATTAGAAAGCATAATAGCAGCGACAAGCAGAGTGCTAGGGATAGATAGGAACAAGGCAAAGTTTGGTATAGAACCTACCTGAATGTATGTAGCAATTAAAACAATAAACATTCCCATAACCACACCACTGAATAGTTCTCCAAACGGTGTATAAGCTATTGGGTAAGGTCCACCAGTATATAAGTATCCAATGAGCATACAAACGGCTCCAACGATCAATAAAAGCCAAGATGATTGGGAACAAATATAAATACCTAACAGAGCAGCTAGAACGTATAGTACTAAGGCTAATTGAAGCACGGTCTTTGGTTTAACACCATTGCGGACTATCGCGCCACCAATGCCGATAGATTCTTCACTATCTAGACCTCTTTCAAAGTCGTAGTACTCATTAAACATATTCGTAGCAGCTTGTATAAACAAGCACGCAATGAGCATTGCTAAGAATAAAGGCCAATCAATATTTACGTAATAAAGGGCAATCATTGTACCTAAAAAGACAGGCGCAAACGAAGCGGTTAACGTGTGTGGTCTTGTTAACTTCCACCATATACGCCAGCCTTTATCAGCTTGTAGTTCTTGTGACATATAAATTTCTCTCCTTTTAAAGAATCAACTTCAATTTTAGCATACATTTGTAGCTAAATGTGTGCCGAAACGTGGAGAAAGTTGTATGATAAAGGGTAGAGTAATAAAACATGAATTTAAATTAGCAGGTAATTTATACGGAGGTCATATATATGCCGAACACCACCGGGCAAAATAAATCAACATTACGTTTTTATACCGAAACAATAGAAGTATCTAGAATGTCTGCTCATGCTTTTTTTGAAGCTGGGGAGGATTACTATAAAGGGAAACGATTCTTTTGGCAGAACAAAGAGAAAACGTTCACATTGGTTGGACTTGGACACGCCTATATACTGTCTAATGATTTAGAGAAAAATAGATACAGCGATATAGCTCAAAAATGGGACGACCTTTGTGCTTGTTCATTAATAGAGAAAGCAGATGTGTCTCCAATTCTATTTGGTGGATTCTCTTTCGATCCTTCAAACAATATATCATCGGAATGGAATAGCTTCCCGTCTAGTTTTTTTGCCGTGGCTACATTTCAATTAGTTATACAGGACGATCAGGCTTTTGTAAGTATTCATCATATTACAGAGGAAGAGGACAGCTCTGCTGCTTTTGAGCGCTTACGTATAGAAAGAGATACTTTAATCCATACAGCTCAAGTGAAAGAACTAAAGGTCCATAAAAAGCCACAGCTTCTTCAACGAGAAGATAGATTAAAGGAAGAATACTTATCAGCGGTTGAAACTGTAACGGAAAGAATTCGTAATAAGGAAGTAAACAAGGTAGTTATTGGGCGCTCCCTAAAGTTAACCTTTGATGATATCTTTTCACCATCTACAGCAATTTACAATGCATCGATGGAGCAACCTGAAAGTTATTTATTTGGTCTTGAGAAAGAAGACAAGACTTTCTTTGGGGCGACTCCAGAGAGATTAGTAAAATTGGAAAATGGCAAGGTTGAATCTGCTGGTTTGGCTGGATCCGTTCGAAGAGGAAAAGACCAAGTGGAAGATAAGAAGCTTGGAGATGCGCTATTATCGGATAATAAAAACTTAATGGAACATGAATATGTTGTTCAGATGATTAGAAAAGTATTTGAGCAGTATTGTGAGCAGGTTAAAATTCCAGCTAGACCAAAGCTTATGAAAATAAGAGATATTCAGCATTTATTTACACCTATAGAGGGGAAAATTAAAGGAAGCTCTTCTCTTTTCGAGTTTGTGGAAGCTATGCATCCGACACCAGCACTTGGTGGTGAACCTCGACAAGAGGCCATTGAGATTATTAGAGAATCTGAACAAATGAACCGTGGTTATTATGCCGCTCCAATCGGCTGGGTGAATGCCGAGGGAGATGGAGAGTTTGCGGTAGGTATTCGTTCTGCTCTCATAGAAAACCAATACGCTTACTTATATGCTGGGGGCGGTTTAGTTTCAGAATCTACCTCTTTTGAAGAGTTTGAAGAAACGAGAGTCAAATTCCGACCAATGCTTCGAACTTTGGGAGGAAATATGAATGACTAACGCGAGTTTTCTAACATCTTATGTAAATCGATTTGTAGAAACTATTAGACAAGCGGGCATAGAGGATATCGTACTATGCCCAGGATCTAGATCCACTCCTTTAGCATATGGTTTTGCAAAATCGACAGGCTTTAACTTATATAGACAAATTGATGAGCGTTCTGCTGGATATTTTGCTTTAGGAATTGCCAAAGCTAAAAAGAATCCTGTAGTTCTATTGTGTACTTCTGGAACTGCTGCTGCGAATTTCTTTCCTGCGATAGTGGAAGCATACTATGCAAGAATACCATTACTTATTGTGACAGCGGATCGCCCACATGAACTTAGAGAGGTCGGCGCTCCTCAAGCGATAGACCAAATTCACCTATTTGGTAAGCATGTCAAATGGTCGGTCGATTTTCCTTTACCTGAGGAAAGAGAAGAAAGCCTTGCGTTTATAGAGAGACATATTCATCGTGCAGTTTCTTCTACAAGGACTGCACCGATGGGACCAGTTCATATCAACGTGCCGTTTCGGGAGCCGCTATTGTTAGAAATGGATCGGCCAGCTTCCTTGTCTCAAATGCAGCAAACAGAACTAGGGAGGCTTATGCCAAGTAAAGAATGCATCCATTGGTATACTCAGTTAATAACAGACACAGAGAAGGGACTTATTATTGTAGGGGATTCCCTAAATTCAACAGTAGGTTTCTGGGAGTTTGTGAAAGCTATACAATGGCCAGTACTAGCGGATCCATTGTCCAATCTTCGAAGTAATGTACCTATGGATTGTATGCATTTATGTATAGACCAATATGATGCAATTTTAAAAAGTGAAGCATTTATGCAATCAGCTATCCCTGATGCAGTCATTCGTTTTGGTGCTCAGCCGGTTTCTAAGCCGCTTATGAAGTTTCTTGAGGCAAACCCTCCTAAAACCTTTATAGCTGTGGATGAAAGCCCATTATTTAGAGATTCTCTTCATGTCGTAACTCATCACGTACAAGTAGATCCGTCATCTCTTTGGTTTCAGGTAGAAGAAAAGCAATCATCTAGCTATCTAGAAAATTGGTCGAAGGCTAATGATATAGCAACGAAACATATTCAGACGTATATTTCAGAGCAAACCGACGAGGGTGCGTTAGCAGGAACATTATTTGAGGGACTTCCAGACAAAACGGATTTAATAGCAAGTAGCAGTATGCCTATACGTGATGTAGACACCTTTTTCAATAAAACCTATAAGGATGTCCATGTATATGCCAATAGAGGGACAAACGGGATTGATGGAGTCGTATCTACGGCTTTAGGTATTCAAGCAGCAACTAAAAGACCTGGCTATCTATTAATCGGGGATTTGGCATTTCTCCATGACGTAAATGGATTAATTGTCACTCGTTTTAGCGAAACAGATTTAACCATTGTTATTATGAATAATGATGGAGGAGGCATATTCTCTTACTTGCCACAATCTACGGAAACTAATTACTTTGAGCATTTGTTCGGGACACCTACAGGGCTTGAGTTTTCAGCTATTGCTACTATGTACCATGCTCAATATGATGTAGTACATACTAAGGAAGATTTTCAAGCTGTCTTAAGTAAGGATAAAACGAAGAATATACGTATGATTGAAGTTCGTACGGATCGACAAAACAATACAGAAACTCATCGAAAGCTTTGGGCAGCAATCACTAAGGAGCTGGATGTCACTTGGAAAGCTTAATAACCGTTAGGTCCATTCAGATGAAAGTTAAAAGGTACAATACAGGCGCCAAGAAGAAGGCGGTCCTTCTGCATGGATTTACTGGATCTAGTAAGACATGGGAGGAAGTTATCGCTTCTCTAGATCCTTCTATTGAACTGCTAACCATTGATTTAATTGGCCACGGGGAAAGTGACAAACCTGAAAATGCTAGTCGTTACTTTGCTCAGGAGCAGGTGGAGGATCTACATGCACTAATCCAACAGATAGGCTGGGATCATTTTACGCTTATAGGGTATTCTATGGGTGGTAGATTGGCACTTGCCTATGCAAGTAAGTATGAGGTCGACTGTTTAATACTTGAAAGCAGTTCTCCAGGCTTAAAGGATGAGGAAGCACGTATACAAAGAAAATCAGCGGATAGCAAGCTAGCTGAAAAAATTCTAGTAGACGGTGTTCTCGCATTTACAGATTACTGGGAGCAGATTCCTTTGTTTGATTCGCAAAAGAGTTTATCACTGAAGAAGCAGCAACAGATAAGAGAAGAGCGAATGTCTCAAACAGCAATAGGCTTGTCGAATAGCTTGAAGGGCTTTAGCACTGGAGTGCAGCCTTCCTTATGGGATAAGCTAGTCTCTCTTGAATTTCCAGTAATCATGTTAACGGGAGAGCTAGATAAGAAGTTCTGTGAAATTGCTAAAAAGATGTTAGCTATATTACCAAATGCTGACTGGAAAATAATAAATGGTGTGGGCCATGCAATTCATGTGGAAAATCCCAAATTGTTTGCTACAATAGTAGAGGATATAATTTTGAAGGAGGATGTAAGATGACTCGTGAATGGACAACATTACATACATATGAAGACATTAAATATGAATTCTATAATGGAATTGCTAAAGTAACGATTAATCGCCCAGAAGTGCGAAATGCTTTCCGTCCTAAAACAGTGATGGAAATGATCGACGCATTTTCTCGTGCTCGCGATGACAAAAATGTTGGTGTAATTATTCTAACTGGAGAAGGCGAAAAAGCTTTCTGCTCAGGCGGAGACCAAAAGGTTCGCGGACATGGTGGATACGTAGGAGAGGATGAAATTCCTCGTCTAAACGTATTAGACCTACAACGTTTAATCCGTGTAATTCCTAAGCCAGTTGTAGCTATGGTAGCTGGATATGCAATTGGTGGAGGTCATGTATTACACGTAGTTTGTGACTTAACAATCGCTGCGGACAATGCTATTTTTGGACAAACTGGTCCAAACGTAGGCTCCTTTGAT
The DNA here is from genome assembly GCF_023713305.1 of Psychrobacillus sp. MER TA 171. Taxonomy (NCBI): domain Bacteria; kingdom Bacillati; phylum Bacillota; class Bacilli; order Caryophanales; family Bacillaceae; genus Psychrobacillus; species Psychrobacillus sp. MER TA 171. Next base: position 8,272 of record NZ_JAMAWN010000039.1, read on the forward strand.
GCTGGATATGGTTCAGGCTATTTAGCTCGTATCATTGGTCACAAGAAAGCACGTGAAATTTGGTACCTATGCCGTCAATATGATGCAAAACAAGCGTTAGATATGGGCTTAGTTAACACTGTTGTTCCTTATGAGCAATTAGAGGACGAGACTGTTCAATGGTGTGAGGAAATGCTAGAAAAGAGCCCAACCGCACTTCGTTTCTTAAAAGCAGCTATGAATGCTGATACAGATGGACTTGCTGGTCTTCAACAATTAGCTGGAGATGCAACACTTCTTTATTACACAACTGAGGAAGCTAAAGAAGGTCGCGATGCGTTTAAAGAAAAACGTAAACCAGACTTCGGTCAATTCCCACGTTTCCCGTGATTTAGTAAGATATTTTATGATTTCTCTAAGCTGTCCTTTAAGGGCAGCTTTTTTTAAAAGATAGAAATGCATTTGCTTGTGCTTTACTTAATAAAGGAGTTGTTTATTATGTACCCTAATCTCTTGGTTAAACGAGCAAGTCTTACGCCAAATAGATTAGCTATCATATTTGAAGACCAACAATGGACATTCTCACAATTACAGCAGGAGGCAATAGACTTTGCCGAGAAGCTACATAAATTAGGTGTTAACAAAGGGATGAGAATTGCCATATTGGCGTCGTCCAGCCCACAGCTAGTGACAGTTTTACATGGCTGCATGCAATTAGGCTGTGAGCTAGTCATGCTTAATGAACGTTTAACAGAGGACGAGCTGATTTATCAATTAAATGATAGTCAGTCTGACGTATTATTAGTCGATCGGTTAGATAGAAGTTTGATGTATGGTAACCGGATATCCTTTAATCAGGTTACAGGAGCCTCAAACAAGCAATTTCAAATAGACGCTGAATGGCCAAAGGATAGAACAATCACTATTATGTACACATCTGGTACGACAGGGAAGCCAAAGGGTGTTCGACAAACACTAGAAAATCATGTGATGAGTGCAATGGGATCTGCTTTAAATTTAGGTGTTCAGCCTAATGATTGCTGGTTATGCGCAATGCCTTTGTTTCATATTAGCGGATTTTCTATTCTAATGCGTTCCGTTCTATATGGTATGACAGTCAGCCTCCATACAAAGTTTGATGCAAATAAGTCTATAGAGGAAATTTTAAATGGAACAGTTACTAGAATGTCTGTTGTCGCTGTAACGTTAGAAAGATTGATTAGTGTGTTAGAGGAACGGAATCAAACATTCCCGGATACTTTCCAATCTATGCTAGTCGGTGGAGGGCCTGTTCCTCTCCATTACTTGGAGCGAGCGATTAAATGTAAGATACCTGTTTTACAGACATATGGTATGACGGAAACGTCCTCACAAACTACGACATTGTCTAGTGAGGATGCTATTCGTAAGCTAGGCTCAGCAGGAAAGCCACTATTTTTCGCAGAAATACGTATTTCAGGAGAAAAGGAGATAGGAGAAATTTGTATTAAAGGACCACATGTTACGAAGGGTTATATTGGAGCAGCAGCTTCCACGGATCCACAGGATGATGGGTGGCTCCATACGGGAGATATGGGCTATATAGATGACGAAGGTTATTTATACGTCGTCGACCGTAGATCAGATTTAATCATTTCGGGTGGGGAAAATATTTATCCTGCTGAAGTGGAGCAGGCCATAGTTAAGCATAGTGCTGTAAAAGAAGCCGGAGTAACTGGTATTCAGGATGATAAATGGGGACACGTACCGATTGCCTTTGTTGTGTTGAAGAGCGAGGTTACCGAAGAAGAATTAAAATCATTTATGAAACCCCAGCTTGCTACATATAAACAGCCTGTCCGTTATTATTTTATCGAGGAGCTACCTAGAAATGCTTCCAATAAAATTTTAAGAAGAAAGCTTCATGAATATTTATAAAGCCGAGAGAACAGCTTTCTCGGCTTTTTTTACGGGTTATTCTTTTGCTATGAGGAGGGGAAACGTATGAGAATTCAAATTATAGGTGGATCTGGAACGGGGAAGAGTACATTAGGTGAATATTTTGCACACCGAGAGCAAATAAAATGGATCGATACCGATTCCTATCTGTGGAAGGACGATACGTTTCTAGAAAATAACCCAATTGAAATAAGAAGAGAAATGTATCAGCGAGATATTACTTCTAACAAGTGTTATGTAGTCTCGGGCTCTATTTTTTCATGGCATCCAGATGGCTTTTCCAACCGAGAACTTTTAGTCTTTCTGTCTTTACCGGAGAATGAAAGAATGGACCGCATAAGAAAAAGAGAAATTTCCCGTAAAACTAGTAAACAATCGTGGCTAGACGAGCATGGATTATATACGAACGACTTTATAGAATGGTGCAAAACCTACTTAACGGAAACCGATAAAAGTCAAGGAGGGACATATGTGGCACAGCGCTATGAAATGGAACTATCCCAAAGTCCCATCCTGCGGCTAGATAGCTCAAAAGAAGTCGAAGCGTTATACGATGAAATAAAACAGTACTTACGGATTCATAACTTAGATAGACTTTCATAACAAGAAAGTGGATGGCAATAAATTAGGAATCGGTCGGTTCTGCCATAAAATCGGTCGGTTCCATCGAATAATCGGTCGGTTGACCAATAAAATCGGTCGGTCACATCGAATAATCGGTCGGTTCTCCAATATAATCGGTCGGTCACACCAATAATATCAGTAGAGCAACTAATATAGGTGACTCTTCATAATAAAAGAAACGCGAGAATGTCGTTATATCAACATTCTCGCGTTTCTAACTAGAAAACTTTCTAATTTAAAGCTGTTTTTAAAATTTCTAGATTTTTTTGCATTAAAGTAAAGTAAGTTTCTTCATTTGCTATATCCTCTTTAGAAAGGACACCTAGATTGTGGAGCACTAGGCTTTCTGCCCCAATTTCTTTTTGAATGACTTCTGTTAGCTTAGAGTTTACGTTTTGTTCAAAAAGAATATACTCTACATTTTTCTCTTTAGCCATGTCAATGATCTTAGTTAGCTCCTTTTGAGAAGGCTCCTGCTGAGAGTTTAAGCCCGCAATAGCAATTTGTTCTAGGCCATATGTGTCAGCTAAATAACCAAATGCTGCATGGGAAACAAAAAACGTTTTAGATGATGCAGCGTGAGACATTTCTTCAAAGTCAGTATCTAATTGTTGAAGCTCGCTAACAAGTGCTTGATAGTTCTCTTCAAATAATTTTTCATTTTCTGGAGAAACTTCGACTAGCTTGTTTTTTACTGTTAAAGCTAGATCTTGACTGATTTTTGGAGAAATCCATACGTGTGGATCGGTATCTCCGTGTTCATGGCCTTCATGTCCATCTCCATTTTCCTCTGAATCATGATTATGTTCGTCTGCTTCTGCAGAATCTTCCTCATGACCTTCGTGATCATGTTCATCTGTACCTTCCTTATCATGATGGTCATGCTCATCCTCGTTCACTTCTAAAGCACTGTCTGGCACGCCATCAATTACGGCTACCATTTCTACATTTTCCTCAGCTAAAGTCTTTTTTGCATTTTCTACAAATCCTTCTAGGCCCAAACCGATGTAAAAGAATAAATCAGCGTCAGCCAGAGCAATCATGTCCTTTTGAGTAGGTTCAAATGTATGCTCATTGGCACCTGGTGGATAAATAGATTGGACCTTTACTTCATTTCCTCCAATTCGTTCGGTGAAATATTGGAGCGGATAAACAGTTGTGTATATATCTAATTGGCCACCTTCTGCCGTGGTTGCTTCTTCTTGCTTCCCACAAGCAGTGATGAATAAAATAAACGTTAATATGCATAATAGGAAAAGACGTTTCAAATTTATCAACCTTTCTAAATAGTAATGATTACGTTTTAATGGATAAGAACTTTATTAGCTTACAGTATTTTGTTCAAAAAGGCAAGAAAAAATAGCCTTTGAATTATTTTTTCTTCAAAGGCCATTCTTCTGGAACTGGGTCAAATCCACCCTCATGAAATGGATGACATTTAGATATACGTTTAACCGTTAGGTAGCTACCTTTTATGGCACCATGTTTCTCTACTGCCTCCACTCCATAGTGAGAGCATGTTGGATAGAAGCGACAGCTAGGTGGAGACAATGGTGATATAAATTTTTGATAGAAGCGAAAAATACTTAATAGGATTCGCTTCATGCGTCTGTATCCTTCGGTTTAGGGTCAATAGCGGATATATTTTCTTTTGTTGCTAATTTATATAGAAAGGTAAAACCAACAATACTGAATATAATTGCTATACCTAAGATCCAAAATACCATATTTGCTCACTCCATTTTAATGTCTTATGTTTATTGTAAGAAAATAAGAGGTATATGAAAAGAGAAAGCAATTATAATTCTAGAGGAGAGTGTCAAAATTATGTCAGCAGCATTAAATAAAGAACTAAATAATCTAGTAGCAACATTTTCAGTCATGTATACAAAATTACATAATTTTCATTGGTATGTAAAAGGACCGCAATTCTTTACATTACATGCAAAGTTTGAAGAACTATATAACGAAACAACTTTAAATATGGATGAAATAGCAGAACGCTTATTAACTTTAGGAGGAAAGCCAACTGCTACGTTAAAAGAGCATCTAGAGCTTTCTGAGGTGAAGGAAGCAAATAATAAAGAAACTGCTGAGGAAATGGTAGAAACAGTTGTGAAAGACTATGATAAAATTATGAAATCCTTGAAAAAAGGGATGGAAGAGGCAGCTAAGGACGAGGATGATATGACAGAGGACATTCTAAATGCGATTTATCAAAAAATTGAGAAACACCAATGGATGCTAAATGCCTTTTTAGGGGATTCCAATAAATAATGGAATAACTGAACTTTATGTCGATAATAAGCTTGTAAGGGGGAATTATTTTGGATATTAACTCCATCATGTCTTCTCAGCTAGCACAGCTACAACAAACAGTTCAAATGAGTGTTATGAAAAATGCACTTAATATGGAAACTGTAGCAGCAGTGGAAATGCTAGAGAGTATGCCTCAACCTGCTACACATCCTTTTAAAGGGACAGTAGTAGACGTACAAGCGTAAGAGAAAAACATGTACCTTATATGGTGCATGTTTTTTTGTTTTGGGAACATACTACACGAAAAGGATGTGTGATATGACAGAAATTAAAGCTTACGTTTCGTTGAGTCAACGGAGAGTATACTTGTATCCAGATGAATCGCCATGGGAATATGAAATAACAGCAAGGCAGGATATTATCCCAGTTTTTGAAACTTTGTTTTATCAGCTGTATCACAAAGACATGAATACCTTTTGGAGAGCCCATGTGCCATTAAAGTATTATAGTAATGATTTTTCTAATGAAGAATATGACAACCGAATCAAGAAACTATATGCTCTAATCCACGAGTTTAGTGACAGAGAATCTCAAGCATTTATTGAACAGCTTCCATTTTTTAAAGAAAGTAGGCATCTGTAATGACTAAAAATGTTAATGGTAAAGGTAACGATACAACTACTTACCGCAATGCAAGCTCCCTTTTACATCTTTCTCCACAAGATAAGGCAAAGGTTAACGCTGGCCAAAACAGTCAAGAAGGCGGCAAAAATTATAAACAACAGGAGCAAGAAAAGTGGGAAGGTTAAGACTTGGTGCATTGCCAAGTCTTTTTTCTAATGATAAATTAGAAATAATTAGGAGGGTATATGGTTAAACAGCTGATTTTACTAATTGGACCTACTATCATGATCATTTTAGGTCTTGTCCTTATAAAGAATATAGCCATTACATTTTTGCTCTTCTATGGTTGGTTACTGGTTGTTCCAATCCTAGTAAGCTATAGAAGGAAATCACGTACTCGTTTACTATTCCCTCAACCGAAGTACTCGATGACTGTGGGGATTATAAGCGGAATTATTTGCTTAATAGCTATTTATAGTTTTGCCTACTTGCTTCAATCGATAGCTATAGATCAAGAAGGCTTGGAAGTAGCTCTTGTCCAATGGGATTTTACAGGAGCGAAAGTAATTTTCCTTGTACTTTTCCTTATTTTCATTAACCCTATATTAGAAGAGTTTTATTGGAGAAGGTTTATGTATGACCGATTACTACATCGACTTGGATCAAAGCTTACAATTATTATAACGGCATTTTTTTATGCCCTATATCATTTTGTAGTGGTCATGCCTATTTTCCATATACCTGTTTTCGCTACCTTGATGGTTTTCCTTGCAGGAATTATGTGGGGCATTTTTCGCTCAAGATTTCATACTATTGTTCCATCCATTGTCAGTCATAGTATAGCGGATTTAGGAATCATGCTTGTTTACTTGTTTATTATTATTTAGACTCCTGGTTTAGTTTTATGCTAAACCTTTTTTTATTTGCCTATGATAAACTTTTAAAGTAAATATAAGTCAAACAGCAACATCAAGCAATGAAATACAAGGGAGAGTACATACATGATTTCTTTTAATGATTTAAATGGATATAGGGTGGATCTTAGTTTTGAAAAAGGTAACTTTTCAATAGAGCCTCAGCATGTGCTCGTTTTAGCACAGAAAGGTCATAAATGGTTGCTAACTAACCATCCTAAAAGAGGGATAGAGTTTCCTGGTGGTAAAAAAGAGGTATATGAAACTATAGAGGAAGCTGCTATCCGAGAAACTTTAGAAGAAACGAATGTAGCAGTATACCGATTAGAATGGTTTGCCGAATATGTAGTTCATGATGTGAAACCATTTTGTAAGGCGGTATTTATAGCAGAGGTGAAGGATATACATACAGAGACAGTACATTATGAAACAGATGGAGCAGTCTGGCTCACGTCAAAAGATCTAGAAGCTTGTCCGAATTTAAGCTTTCATATGAAGGACAAAGGAATGGAAGCCATCCTTAAAGAGGTGATGAATTATGAAGAAAGATGGAACGATTGATAGAATTCGTGTGTATCCGTCTCCAAATCCGAACGTGTATTTAAAAGAAATTACATACTGGTCCTGTGGCTTACGGATAAAAGGAATGCTAGCATACCCGATTAAAGAGGGAAATTATGATGGAATGCTGTATTGCAGAGGAGGGATCCAAGGCGTTGGCATGGTTCGCCCTGCACGAATTGCTCAATTTGCTTCTCAAGGACTTGTTGTCTTTGCCCCTTATTACCGTGGAAATCGAGGCGGAGAAGGACGAGATGAGTTTGGTGGCGAGGATCGATGGGATGCCGTTTATGCGGTGGATGTATTAAAACAATTTTGCAACCCCGACAAAGTCCATCTATTTGCCTTTTCTAGGGGTGGCATGATGGCCTTATGGACAGCTGTTATAAGGGAAGACATCAGCTCGCTTGTTTCCTGGGCGGGAGTATCTGATATTTATCTCACATATGAGGAAAGACTGGATATGCGAAGAATGATGAAGCGCGTAATAGGTGGAACTCCCTCCAACCGTGAGGAAGAATATGAGGGAAGAAATGTATTAAATCAAATCGAAGAAATTCATGCACCTGTGTTAATCATTCATGGGAGAGAAGATGTGAATGTATCAATTGAGCATGCAAAAGTGTTAGAACAGGCTTTAATAGGGTATAACAAAATTGTAGAGACATGGTATTATCCAGACTACACACATTACTTTCCTTCTAAAGTCAATCGACAAGTAGTGAAGGACGTGTGTATATGGATGAAAAAACATGGAGGAGGCAAATAAGTGGGTCAGTTAGTTGTTAAAGTAGAGTCAATGAGTTTAGAGGAGAAGACGGTGTTCCCAATAGATTTAAGCTTTTGGGAGGACTTATGGGATCAGTATACGAATGAGTATTCGGAAGTAGTGATACATTGCTGGGCTGAAGAAGAGGAAGTAGTCAATGAGCTTTCCGAAAAAAGCTTTGAGGCACTGAATGAAGGGTTAATGAAGGTTTTTACCGTAAATTTAAACGATGAGAACAGATTATTTTTCCGAAATTATTCTCAAGATCCAATCGGGGGACTGAAATGGTTCACCATGTTTTTCAACACAAATGGGGAAGAACAATTAGAGATTGGGCAATATGGAGCTGAAATCATTTTTTCAAACGTAGATGAAGAAAAGGCTGAAGAGATAAAAGCAATATTCCCAATTTCAACTGAAATGGAATATCATGACGACTTTGAGGAATAGTATTCCTTTATATATGGGGAGAGGTAATGGACTTAGTCTGTTACCTCTTATTATTTTTTTCAGTTTATTACATATTAGTACGAGCTTTAATTTTCATTGAACAAAGAATGTAATTTCTCCAATATTTGCTCATTTTCATTGTAATAAAAATCATTTATTTGTGTAGTAGAAAAGGAGAGGGTTAAATTTTTCCCGTTAAAAAGATCAACATTATATAGAGAACCAACTTGCCCCTCTTGGTTTGTAGAAGGTTCAAATACTATGTTTTTTATACTATCAAGCCAAGAGTTTATAATTGATTGATCTGTAATCTCTTTAAGTTCTCCATTACCGTGTCTAATCTCTATTTTGGATACTTCTGTTAAGTCTCCTGAGTAAATCTCCTCAAACGTCATAGGTTCAAGCTTGGAACAGCCTGTGATGACTAATATCAGCACCATTGTGAATATTGCTAAGCAGAGTTTTTTCAATCGATTCCCCCCTCGTATATTAGTAATAAGAGCTCTTTCCGATAGAATTTCCAGTTGATCCGGACAGCTGGAGGATCTGTTGGATTTCCTATAGGAAGTGGTCGCCTCTTGGCTCCCTCACCCTTTTTA